>JAFGDY010000136.1 GCA_016931895.1 Anaerolineae bacterium | reverse complement strand
CTCGTCCAGATTTTTGGTAGCGTCCAGGGCGTTGTCTAGGTTGTCCAGGTTCTTGGCAATATCAAGGGCGTCGTCCACATTATCCAGGTTCTTGGCCGCCTCCATTACCTCGTCCAGATGCCCCAAGCCCTTGGCCGCGTCGGCCACTTCGTCAAGATGGCCAATGGCTTTGCCCCCTTTGGCCGCATCGGCCAGGTCATCCACCCGGCTCACATTCTTGAGCAGTTCCGAACTGAGATCAAAGGCTTCATCCAGGAAGCTGGCCCCGATCAGCCCCCCAATCAGGCCGGCCATTATCAACAGCTTTTCCGCGTCCGACAGTTTTTCGCCCGTGATCAGATCTCGTTCAAAAGCCAAACAGGCAATATCATACGCCGTGCCGATAACCGGCAGCATGCCAATTCCGGCGCTGAGTGCCCAGCCCCAGTTTTTGCGGAAGTCCTGCCGGTTCTGAATACTGGACACTGTGTCCCATAAATTCAGCCAGGTGCGGGCGTTCGAGTCGCCCCGGGGGTATTTTTATTTCAGTAACGGTTCGCCGGATAGCGTTAAAAAGCATGCTGCGAAGTTACGATTACAGCCACCGGCAGGGCATTGTCGAAATCAGTTGCATCCAGAACTGGCCGGGCAGGGAAAAACTGAAATTCTAGAGAGTTTCTCCTCCGCAAAACATCTTTCTTGACCGGTCCCGCTAAAATTGCCTGCTCCAAGAACCGGACGTTCATGATTCACGTAACGCCTTGCGCGTTTTCCTCACCGTTGTTAAAATGTCAGAAGACTGGCCGCAAGCTTTTGACAACTTAATTTATACCCCACCCTGATTTTTTAACTTGCAATTTGTGGGCACAACCTTTGGGGCCGGGCAATATTCGGTTGCCGGACGACCTTTGGGTGTGTTCACTATTTTCACTAAAGGAGGGTTTTTATGTCTTGGCAAACAACCATTCATCTGCAACCTAACTTTTTCACCAAGGCCGAAAAGACTCTGGCCGAATACGAAGGGCTAAACGCTTCTACATTCTTGTTCAGCACGGGTGTAGCCGGTCTGCGTTTGGCCAACCAAGTGGGCCAACTGGTGATGCTGCCCTTTCAGGGCCAACAAATCTGGGACGTTGAATTTCACGGGCGCACCCTGACCATGAAATCTATGTTTACCGCGCCCTATCCCACCACCGCCTACCTGCACACCTACGGCGCGTTTCTGGTCCACTGCGGCGCTACGGCTATGGGCGTCCCTACTGCAGCCGACTCGCATCCCCTGCATGGCGAGTTGCCCAACGCCCCCTATCAAACCGCCCAACTGGTGCTGGGCCGGGATGAACGCGGCCCGTACATGGGCGTCACCGGCGCTTATCAATACACCGTGGCTTTTAACCACAATTACCTGGCCCAACCCCTGGTAAAACTTTATGCCCGCTCCAGCCGCGTGGCCGTTTCAATGACCATCAAAAACCTCAAACGTTCGGCAATGGAATTGATGTACCTGGCGCACGTCAACTTCCGCCCGGTTGACAACGGCAAACTGGTCTACAGCGCCCCCTGCAACCCCAACCACGTGCGTGTGCGCAGCAGCATTCCCTCCCACATCCACCCGCCGGAAGGCTATCGTGAATTCCTGGCGGATTTGGAAATGAATCCTGAAAAACACAACATGCTGGCTCCTGACCTGGCCTTTGACCCGGAAGTGGTCTTTTTTATTGACTATCTGGCCGACGAATCCGGCTGGGCGCACAGCATGCAACTCCATCCCAACGGCGCCGCCGACTTTATCAGCCATCGCCCCGCCCAACTGGATCACGGCGTCCGCTGGATCAGCCGCACCGCCGACCAGGACTGCCTGGGTTTGCTACTGCCCGCCACCGCCGAACCGGAAGGTTACACCGCCGAAAAAGCCAAAGGCAATCTCAAAGTGCTGCCCCCCGGCGGCGAATTCCATTTTGATTTAGAGGTTGGCGCTTTGAGCCAGACTGAGGCCAAAGAGATGCAGGCCAAAATTGATAAGATTTTGGAGTAACTGATGCAAGTGGTGATTTATGTCGCAGCTACTCGCCATTGACCTCGGCACCTCCTCGGTTAAAGTCTTGTTGGCCGCTGAAACCGGCAAAATTCTTGGCCAGGGCAACGCCGAATACCCCATCCACCGCCCTCAACCCGATTGGGCGGAGCAAAACCCGGACGATTGGTGGCGGGCGACCATCACGGCCATCCACCAGGTTTTGAGCAGCGTGGGCCGCAAATCGGTTTCGCTGGCGGCCATTGGCCTCTCCGGGCAAATGCACGGCACGGTATTGCTGGATAAAGAGGACAAATTGCTTGGCCCGGCCATCATCTGGCCCGACCAGCGCAGCCAGCGCCAGGTGCAAGAAGTCACCAACCTGGTGGGGGCCGAACACCTGATTGAGTTGACCGGCAGTCCGGTAGCTACCGGCTTCCAGGCCGCCACCCTGCGCTGGCTCCAACAAAACGATCCCGACCGCTGGCAAAAAATAGAAACAATCCTGCTGCCTAAAGATTACCTGCGCTGGCGTCTGATCGGCGAATACAACACAGACCCCAGCGACGGCTCCGGCACGCTTCTATTCAACATCCACGAGCGCGACTGGTCTGCCGAGATATTGGCCGTGTTGGGCCTGGACCGGGCCAACCTGCCCCCCGTGCAATCCGCCGGTAGAATAGCCGGGACGCTCACCCGGCGAGCCGCCGAAACCCTGGGCCTGGCGCCGGACATTCCCGTTGTCACCGGAGCCGCCGATACGGCCTGCGCCGCGTTGGGGGCCGGTATTGTTGACACCCAAACCCTGCTTCTGACCATCAGCACCGGCGGGCAAATTGTTTTGCCGGCTCTAAACGTACACGTAGACCGGCGGGGTCGCGTCCACACGTTTTGCGGCGCTTTACCGCCGGGGCCGGAGCAGGCCGGTTGGTATCAAATGGCTGCCCTGCTTTCGGCCGGGATGACCCTGCGCTGGTTGCGGGATGAAATTTTGGGTCTGTGGGGCGAAAAAGCCTACCAACAGATGACGGCCTGGGCAGAAAAGGTCCCTCCGGGGGCCAAGGGCCTCCTGTTTCTGCCGTATCTGGCCGGCGAGCGCACCCCCCACATGGATCCCCAGGCGCGGGGCCTCTTTTTAGGTCTCACCGCCAGCCACGGCCAGGCCGAGTTGGTCCGGGCGGTGATGGAAGGCGTCGCCCTGGCCTGTTACGACGCCTACCAGGTTTTGGCCGAGTTAGGGGCCAGGCCCAACCGCATCATCATGGCGGGCGGCGGGGCCGGCAGCCGGCTATGGCAGCACATTGTGGCGGATGTTTTTAACTTGCCCGTGCAGCGGCTGGAAGTCAGCGAGCAATCCGCCCTGGGCGCGTTACTGCTGGCCGGGGGAGGCGTGGGGCTTTTTGAACCCGGCCCCACCGCTCAAACCTGGGCCGCTTATGGTCCGGCAGTTGCGCCAAACAAACGACGCCACGCCTTCTACCAAGAACTGCTGCCCCTGTTCCGCAGCACCTATCAAAAACACCGCGAGGACTTTCTGCAGTTGCAAAGTTTGGCTACAAAATATGAAATCAGTGCGTAAGGATAAAAACGATAGTTGTTCAGATAATGTTTTTGGGTAGAGACAGGATAATGTCCTATCTCTACCCGGCAAAAATTCAAATTCTTTTTCTGAATATCTATGTTAAGGAGACAGATAATGGCAAACGTGCAAAATATCAAAATGAACCCCCCAGCAAACAGGTTAGGGGGCGACATGCCCAAAATTGGCATCCGCCCCACCATTGACGGGCGACTGGGCGGCGTGAGAGAATCGTTGGAAGAGCAGACCATGAATATGGCCAGGGCTGTGGCCAAATTGCTCACTACAAATCTGCGCCACGCCAACGGCCTGCCGGTTGAGTGCGTGCTTGCCGATGGCACCATTGGCCGGGTGGCCGAAACCGCGGCCTGCGCCGAGAAGTTCAAACAGGAAGGCGTGGGCGTTTCTATCACCGTGACCCCCTGCTGGTGTTACGGCGCGGAAACAATGGATATGGACCCCTACCTGCCCAAAGCCGTGTGGGGCTTCAACGGCGCCGAGCGCCCCGGCGCGGTCTACCTGGCCGCAGTTTTGGCCGGGCACAGCCAAAAGGGCGTGCCCGCCTTCAGCATTTACGGGCGCGACGTGCAGGATTCAACCGACACCTCCATCCCGGCGGACGTGGCCGGTAAATTATTGCAATTTACCCGGGCCGGTTTGGCGGTGGCCACCATGCGGGGCAAATCGTACCTATCCATCGGCGGCACGTCTATGGGCATTGCCGGGTCCATTGTGGATCAGGCTTTGTTTGAAGCCTACCTGGGCATGCGGGTGGAAGATATTGATATGAGCGAATTTGCCCGGCGCATTGAGCGCAACATTTATGACCCCGTTGAATTTGAACAGGCCCTGGCCTGGTGCAATGAAAACTTGCAAAAAGGCAAAGATTACAACCCGCCATCTATGCAGCATAGCCAGGCCGAAAAAGACGCCGCCTGGCAATATTCTATCAAAATGGCCCTGATTGGGCGCGACCTGATGACGGGGAATCCACGCCTGGCCGAATTGGGCTTTGGCGAGGAGGCGCTGGGCCACAACGCCCTGGCCGCCGGGTTTCAGGGCCAGCGCCAGTGGACCGACCACCGGCCCAACGGCGACTTTATGGAGGCCATGCTCAATACCTCGTTTGACTGGAACGGCATCCGCGCCCCTTACATTATGGCTACCGAAAACGACGCCCTCAACGGCATCTCCATGCTTTTTGGCCACTTGCTCACCAGCGCGGCCCAGATTTTTGCCGACGTGCGCACCTACTGGAGTCCGGCCGCGGTTAAGCGCGTGACCGGCTACCGGTTGACGGGCCGGGCCGAAGGCGGCATCCTGCACCTGATCAACTCCGGTCCGGCTACCCTGGATGGCGCCGGCCAGCAGTCAAAGGACGGGCAACCGGCCATGAAACCCTTCTGGGAAATCACCCCGGCCGAGGTGGCGAAATGCCTGGAAGCGACGACCTGGCACACCTCGATGGTGGAGTATTTTCGGGGCGGGGGCTGGTCTACCCGCTTCCTCACTCGCGGCGGCATGCCGGTGACCATGTGCCGTCTCAACCTGGTGAAAGGGCTTGGCCCGGCCCTGCAAATTGCCGAAGGATACACCGTTGACCTGCCGCCGGAAGTGCACGACGTCTTGGACCAACGCACCAATCCCACCTGGCCGACTACCTGGTTTGCGCCCAACGTTACCGGCAGCGGCCCCTTCCGCGACGTGTACACGGTAATGGCCAATTGGGGCGCCAACCACGGGGCCATCAGCTACGGCCACCTGGGGGCCGATCTGATCTCCCTGGCCTCGATGTTGCGCATCCCGGTATACATGCACAACGTCCCCGAAGAACGCATCTTCCGCCCCAGCGCCTGGGCCGCCTTTGGGGCCAACGAGCCAATGGGCGCCGATTTCCGGGCCTGCGCTAATTTTGGACCGTTATACGGCAAGTATTGATCACAAAAAATTTTGGCGGTAGGGACAGGACATTGTCCTGTCCCTATCCTATGGTCCCAAATTGGGACAGACCCACGGTAGACGGGGGGCACTTTATTCTCGTTTTCCGTCTGCCGTCTAACAATTACCACAGAGGGAAAAATAATGACCAAAACCAGCAACCTTTTAGCCTTTGACCTGGGCGCAGAAAGCGGGCGGACGGTGGTGGGCCGCTTTGACGGGGACAAGCTGTTTTTAGAAGAGACGCATCGTTTTGCCAACGGCCCCACCCGTATCCACCACAGTTTGCACTGGAACACCCTGAATCTATTTGGGGAAATGAAAAAAGGATTGGCCAAAACCGTCAACGAACAAACGCTTGAGATCACCTCTTTGGGCGTGGATGCCTGGGGGGTTGATTTTGGCCTGCTCGACCGGACGGGGATGCTCATCGGCAACCCCTACCATTACCGGGACAGCCGCACCGACGGCATGATTGAAAAGGCCTGCCAAGTTGTGCCCCACGAGGAGATTTTTGCCCAAACCGGGCTGCAATTTATGCAGCTAAACTCGCTCTTTCAACTCCTGGCTATGGCCCAACAAAACGCCCCGGCCCTGAAAATTGCCGACGCCTTGCTCTTTATGCCGGATTTGTTCCATTACTGGTTCACGGGCCAAAAAGCCAACGAGTTCACCATTGCCAGCACCAGCCAGTGTTACGACATGCAGCGCCGGAAGTGGTCAACCACCTTGCTGGATATGCTGGGCCTTCCTACCCACATTTTCCAGGAGATCATCCAGCCCGGCACCAAACTTGGCCCCATGCTACCCCCGCTGGCCGAAGAACTGGGCCTTAAAAATGATATTGAGGTGATTGTGCCCGGCAGCCACGATACGGCCAGCGCAGTGGCGGCGGTGCCGGTGGCTAAAAGTGACGAGGCCGGTTTTGCCTATCTCAGTTCCGGCACGTGGTCGCTGATGGGAGTGGAAATCAGCCAGCCCATCATCAATGAGCAGAGCCTGGCCTATAATTTTACCAACGAAGGGGGCGTTGAAAATACCATCCGCCTGCTGAAGAATATTATGGGCCTGTGGCTGGTGCAAGAGTCGCGCCGCACCTGGGCCACCCAGGGCGAGGAGTTTTCTTACGATGAACTGACCCGGCTGGCCGGCGAAGCCGCGCCCTTTACCGCCTTTGTTGACCCGGATGACGGCTCGTTCCTGGCCCCGGGCGATATGCCGGCCCGCATTCAGGAATTTTGCCGGCGCACCGGCCAAACCCCACCCACCACTAAAGGCGCGCTGGTGCGCTGCGCCCTGGAAAGCCTGGCCCTCAAATACCGGTGGGTGGCGGAAAAAGTGGCAGAGATGACGGGCCGGGATTTGAGCGTCATTCACATTGTGGGCGGTGGATCGCAAAATAAGCTACTCAACCAATTCACGGCCAATGCCACAGGCCGCCGCGTGGTGACCGGCCCCGTCGAGGCCACGGCCATTGGCAACATTCTGCTGCAAATGCTGGCCCTAGGCCAGATTAGCTCCCTGAGCGAAGGCCGCGAAGTGGTGCGCCGTTCCTTCCCCGTGGAAACTTACGAGCCGCAACATGGCGAGGCCTGGGCTGAAGCCTACCGGCGATTTATGATGTTACTTGAATAGTTGCCGAGGGGCAAGACCATCATTTTGTAAAAACAGCCCGGCCGATCAACAACACATTGGCCGGGCGTTCGGCCAAACGACGCATAAAATAGGGATACCAGGCCCGGCCATAAGGCACGTAAACCCGCACCTGGTACCCCAAATCGGCCAGGCGCTGCTGCTCGCGGCGACGCACGCCCAAGAGCATTTGAACCTCAAATCGTTTCCGGGGAACTTGCTGCGCGTCGGCGGTGCGGATGAGCCAATCTAGCAGCACCGGGTCGTGGGAGCCAAGGGCCAGGTAAGCGCCTTTTTGGCGGGCCTGGCCGGTGAAAAATTGGGTCATCAATACTTTGGCCGTTTGCCTGATCTCTTGTTTGCCCTGGTAAGCAATCTCCGGCGCCTCATTGTAGGCCCCTTTAACCAAACGCACCGCGCCGCCTCGTTCAATGATGCGCTCAAGGTCGGTGGGGGTGCGGAACAGGTAAGCCTGGAGGGCCAGGCGAATGCCACCGCCAAAGGTATCCAGCAGCCGGTGGTAGATACTGAGCGTATCATCAACATCCGCGCTGCCTTCCATATCAATTTCCACAGTCAGGTCCAACTGTTGGGCCGTTTGCACAATTCCGGCAATGGTTTTGTAGCAAAAGTCGCGGCCAAAGGCCAGGCCCACGTGAGAGGGCTTGAGCGAAATGGTGGCGTCTAACCGCTCTGTATGAATCCGTTGCAAAAGTTCCCGGCATACGTTGGCCGCCTGGATAGTCTCAGCTTCAGTGGTTACATCCTCACCCACTTCATTGAGAATGGCCTTGAGGCCGTGTTGGTTCAATTTTTTAACTACGGCCACAGCCTCGGCCAGGGTTTCCCCGGCCACAAAACGGCGGGCCAAACGCCGGGCCGGGCCAAAGTGAGTTACCAACCGGCGGGCTGTTTTACTGGCTGAAAGTCTTAGAAAAAAATGGCGTAACATAATCCCTCAATTATTCCAATCGCAGCAAAAATCGCAAGCATAGGGGCAGCCCAAGTTGGTTAAAAGGGGGATAGGATAAAACTGGTGGGGAAGGGTTTGCCTTTCAGAAAACAGGCCGCCGGTATTTCCGGCAAACGTTAAAAAAAATGGTCAAGATATTTCCCTGGCTTGGTTTTGTCGAATCGGCTGCCCAGTAGTGCCAGAATACCGATTTTCATCTAGGTTGATCTCCCAGGGAGACGAGAGGAAATCTAAAAATGATGCCCCGGCATTATCCCCGGCGGGGTAAATCCCCCTTGACTCTCACTACAACCACGGTCACATCATCGTTTTGTTCCGCCGAACCCCGATGCGCCTCCACTCGATCCAAAATATAGTGCTTCATTTCTTCAGCGCTCTGAGACGGGCCAGAGGCCACAATAGATTCCAGGGCTTCAAAGCCAAAAATTTTTTCAGCCTCATTGCGAGCTTCAACCACTCCATCGGTAGTAAAGACAACCATATCCCCCGGCGTCAGGATGGTTTGAACCTGGTGATAGTGGTTGAGGTTGTTTTCTACGCCCATGGGCAGGCCAAAAACGTCCAGCCACTCCACCTGGCCACTGGTGCGGCGCACGATGGGCGCAATGCAACCGGCATTGGCCACACACAATGCGCCGCTTCTTTTTAGAAATGCCGCCAAACAGGCGGCGTTCAAACCGCTACGCTGGCTATGCTTCTGCAAGCGAGAGGTAGCCACCACCAACAGTTCGGTTGGTTCTGCGGCGGTGGGGATCAAACTATCAATCATGCCGGTGGTTACGGCCATCAGCAAAGCCGCCGGTATTCCTTTACCGGTAACATCACCGATAATGATGGCCAATTCACCATTGGCCAATTGATGATAGTCATAAAAATCACCACCCACATCACGGGCGGGGATTGATTGGCCGGTAATCTCGAACCCGGTATAATTGGGGGAATGAGTGGGTAGCATACTCATCTGGAGTTCGATGGCAATACTGGTGCGGCTTTCCAATTCTTGTCGGCGGGTGGCTTCGACCACTTGGGCGGACAAGACCCGGTCAATCAAATGCGAGGTAACATACCCCAAAAAAGTCAAAAAGATGAGCAAAACGGTGACACTGATATGGTTTGCGCTCAATTCGGTGTGAAAGGGAGGCGCAAACCAACCCCGGAGTTCAGCCCAGCCAATGCTCATATATCCCAGGAGTAAGGTGCCTAACACCAAAACAAAAACCCGGCCCCGCAACAGAAGGCCGGTTTGCACAATAGCCATCACGTAAAAAGCATTTGTGGCTATATCGGCGACACCCCAGCCCAAGCTGAGCAGAAAGCTAACCGCCACATTCACCAGACTAAATAAAAAAATAGCCAGAGGGATGTTTCTTTTGCGGGAGAGCCAAAAGAGGAAAATAAAAACTGCCAACAGGAGCACGGCTAATAGGGCTGATCCACTATCCAACCCCAATGACCAATAGATGAGGTCCTGTACAAAAAAAAGGGCGGTCAGGACAATCAACCCCGATAGGATGGTATTCAGCACATACCCTCGCCAGGCCAATTCCCGATCAACTTCTGTGGGAGCAGTGGCCGTTAAATGCACCCACCACCACGTTTTGAACTGCCTCAATAAATTCATGTGAGAATGACCCAAATCAGTTGCGAATAATGTCCAAAACCTGGTCCCGCTTTTCTTCCATTAATGTCTGTGATTTGGCCTCCAGGTTCAGGCGCAATAGCGGCTCGGTGTTGGAGGGGCGAACGTTGAAATGCCAGTTGTTGTAAGTAATAGAGACGCCATCCAACCAATGGATGTCGGCGTCTTTGAAGGTATCGGCCAACTCCTGCATTTTGGCTTTGGGATCGCCGGAGATGCGGGTGTTGATTTCGCCGGAGATGAAGTATTTGGCCTCCAAAGGTTCGAGGAGTTCAGCCAGGCTGGCTTTCTTTTTGGAGAGAATATCCAGGATGATGAGTGAGGGAATGATGCCAGAATCGGCAAAGAAGAAATCCTTGAAGTAGTAATGGCCAGTCACTTCACCGGCAAAAGCAGCATCTTCTTTGGCCATGCGGGCTTTGATAAAGGCATGACCCACCCGTTCCATTAAGGGCGTGCCGCCGGCAGCGGTGATCAAATCGGGCACGGCCCAGGAAGCGCGCACGTCGTACAATATCTTGGAGCCGGGATATTTTTTTAAATAATATTGGCCCATTAAGGCGGTCAAAAAGTCGCCGGGCACAAATTCACCCCGGTTGTCAATGGTAAAAAAACGGTCGCCGTCGCCGTCAAAGGCAAAGCCGATGTCTGCGCCGTCGGCCACCACGCGCTGTTCCAGCTCCGCCCGGTTTTCGGGCTGGAGCGGGTCTAAACCATGATTGGGCAGGCTGCCGTCAGGCTCCAGATACATGCCAGTCAGGTTGATGCCGGGCAGTCGTTTGTAGATGCGGGTGAGAATGGGGCCAACCATGCCGTTGCCGGTATCGGCGATCACTTTGAGCGAAGCCAGGGTTTCACGATCAATCAAGCTCAAAACCATGTTTACAAAATCCTCACTCAAATCTTGTTCCGTCATCGCGCCGGTGCGGGTTGGTTGAGCGTAAGCGTCGTTTTCCACAATCTGCCGCAGGTCTTGAATACCGCCGTCGCCGCTGAGTAGTTGGGGCATTTTTTTGACCATTTTTAAGCCGCTGTATTGGGCTGGATTGTGCGAAGCCGTAACCATTATTCCGGCGTGGCCCAGGGTGGCGCAGGCATAGTAATATTGGTCGGTGCTGACCATGCCTATGTTGATCACATCCGCACCCTGGTCCATCAAACCCCGGCTCACCGCATCAAACATCTGCGGGCCGGAGAGACGCATATCGCGCCCCACAATTACCCGGTCAATGCCCAAAAAGGTAACAAAAGCGCGGCCAATGGCGTATCCGGTCTTTTCATTCAACTCATCTGGATAAATACCGCGAATATCGTAGGCTCTAAAAATGCCCGGATCAACTTTCATCAGTTTATCTCCTTAACAGATTTTTTTCAATAGAGCAGAGGTCACCTTGTAGAACAGCTTAACCTGCCCCTTGTAGTTGAACAAGCAAGTTATTTGAGCCTTTTCCTTAGCCTGCTCCCTGTGATTTTTGCCATGTTTCAATCACTGCGGCAATTTTAGCGGCTTCTTGCTCAATTTCTGCCTGAACAATGCCCTTGACCGTAATCCGCACCAAACCCCTTTCCGTGCCAGAATATCTAACGTTGATAAATTGCGGGCCGGAACGGGTCAAAACTTCCTCAGACTTTTTGATCTGCTCGACCAGGCCCGTGATTTCGGCCAATGATTCGGTGGGGGGAACGTTTCTGACGTGTTCTATCTTCTGCGGATACTGCTGCATCATACCGGCCAGGGCGGAGAGGGGTTGGCCCGAATTGACCAGCAGCGCGGCCACTCTGAGGGCCACATAGATGCCGTCGCCCGTGGTTTGGCCGTCTTCAAAGATAATGATGTGCCCGGCCTGCTCGCCGCCCAACACGTAATTGTTCTGGACCATACAATCGGCCACGTATTTGTCGCCTACGGGCGTCACAGCTAGGCCAATGCCCATCTGCTCAAAAGCCAGGTCCAGCCCCAGGTTGCGCATAATGGTGGTTACCACGGTATTATTGGTTAAACAATGGCGTGCCTGCATATCTTGGGCCAGCATGGCCAGAATGTGGTCGCCGTCCAGGTAATTGCCCTGCTCATCCACCAGCAGCAGCCGGTCGCCATCGCCGTCAAAGCCGATGCCAAAATTGGCCTTGCTTTTGACCACCAACTCCGGCACCGAAGCCGGTTTGTGAGAGTCGTAACTGCCGGTATAATCCGGGTTGATATTCAAGCCGTCGGGTTGGTTGTTCAAAACAATCACTTCGGCTCCCAGCCGTTTCAGCACATCCGGGCCAAGTTGATAGGTGGCGCCATGGGTGCAGTCAACCACAATTTTACAGCCGGCCAGATTTTTTTTGCCTTTCCAGGAAGTGACCAGGTGTTCGGCATACTGGGTGAAATACTGCTGGCCGGGTTTGATTTTACCCAACCGGTCGTAGGCCACTAACGGGTAAGGCTTATGTTGACCTAAAAGCGCTTCGATTTCTTGCTCTGTTGTTTCAGTCAGCTTGAAGCCCTGCTCATTAAAGAATTTGATACCATTATCGGCCGCGGAGTTATGCGACCCCGAAAGCATAATGCCCAACCTGGCCTCGGTTTCTTTGGTCAGGTAGGCCACGCCGGAGGTGGGGATCACGCCTAAACTGCTCACGTTGACCCCCTGCGCCAGCAGGCCGGTGGTCAGGGCCGCCTCAATCAGTTCGCCCGACCGGCGGGTGTCCCGGCCAATCAAAACGGTGGCCGTTTGGTTGTTTTGCCCCAACCAGTAGCCAATGGTTTGGCCCAAATGGATCAGAAACTCTACGGTAAAATCGCTCACTTTTCGGCGGATGCCATCGGTGCCAAAAATCTTTTCATGAGACATAGACGTTGTCCTCCAAAGTTGTTACACGGGTTATGTTACATTTTGCCATTCCTGACCAACGACAAAGGACGAACGACAAAAATTGGTCGTTGGTCGTTCGTCATTCGTCGGTGATGACAGAGCCATTAAGTTTAACCGGTAAGTATAACTTTTATCATAACTCAAGGATGCAGAAAAAACAAAATAGCGCATGGTGTAGATTCTTTTCTTATGGTAGAATGGGCCAAAGAATGTTAATAACAAAAGGAGTGCTGGCAATGAATAACGAAATGTCTTTACCAAACGGGCCAAAGCCTGCCCACTTTTATAAAAATACGGCCTGGCGACTGGTGGCCAGCCTGATTTGGATAGGCGTCTTGTTCGGGCTGACGGCGATACTGGCCATCATTGTGGTTAGCGCCGGGAATTTTAATTTAAAAGGGCTGATGCCTAACCTGCTCATGATTGGTTTGATGGCGCCGGCCATGGTAATGATTGTGGGCGCGGGCGGCTTAGACCTTTCGGTGGGGTCGGTGGTGGCCCTGATTGGCGTGATTGTAGCCCTGATGATGCAAGATGGGTCGCCCGTAATGGCCATCATCCTGGGCTTGGGGATAGCCCTGCTGATTGGTTTAATTAATGGGGTCCTGGTTGGCCTGGCCCGGATACCGGGCGTGCTGATCACCCTGGCCATGTTGGCTTTAGCGCGCGGCCTTGCTTTTATGCTAACTGAAGGATATCCGGTTCAGTTGGGCAGAACAGACAGCTCAATTTTTAATTTTTTACCCGTGCTGGGCTGGATTCTGTTTGCCGTTGTTGGGATTGGGGGGATTTTGCTGGTTCAACTGACCCCCTTTGGCCGGAGACCCGCACCCGGCCAGCCTGAACAAGCGGAATCCTGGCTGAAGCGGGCCATTTTTGTTGGCGGGCCGTACCTGCTCTCCAGTTTTATGGCCGGATTTGCCGGCATCCTGCTGCTGCAACGTCTCCGCATAGGCACGCCCACCGTAGGCCTGAATCTGGAAATCAACGTGATCCTGGCCGTGATTATTGGCGGCACCTGCCTGGGGGGACGATTTGGCACTGTTATCGGCGGGTTGGTTGGAGCGGCCTTTGTGGCCCTCTGGCAATATTTTTTAACGGTTAATGGCGTCAATCCATATTTGCAACAATTTGCCAGCGGCGTGTTGCTATTGGCTGGTGGAATTTTAATTTTTGGTTATTATGCCCTGGTCGGGTTGGTGTACCGTAATCGGGTCAAAATCAAAGCAAACGACAAATAAACGTCACCTGGTAATCACAAACCACTTAATGGGTTTAAAAAAGGCCAATGACCATAGAATATAACTTAAAAAACCTTCGCTCTCTCCTGACTGAAGGTTTTGGGGTAGAAGAACTTCGATTTTTTTGTTATGATCATCCCAACTTCAGACCCGTGTATGAGCAATTGGCCGAAAGCGCCGGTAAAACTCAGGTTGTTCACAAGCTGATTGAATATGCCGAACAGAAGAATTTATTTGAACCTCTCCTCGACTGGGCTAAAGAAGAAAACCCGAGCAGGTATGAAAAGTATCAACCTTATCATATCACCTCTACCGGCGGCGATTATAAAAAACCAGTATCTCCAGAAGAATTATCAGAACCGGAAAATGAAACAATCTCTTCAAAAAGCGCCGCAATTAAAAATGTCACCGATTTATCGCCCACATATTTACCTCGCTTGTCTTTTTCTGTCATTATTATATTGATACTGATTGTTGCAGGAATTTATTATCTAATCACGGGTCAAAATACAACTCTCACCAAAACTTTGATCTCTGGTGCAGATGTTCAGCCATCAACCACAATTGAGCAGATCTTTGATGAAGAAACTGGGGCCTTTCAGGTTGAAGCAACATCCTTGTTGCGAATAAGTACGCTTCGGTACAGATATTACGATGGCACAGTCCGAGATTATAAGGTGGAGCCACTTTCCCAGCCTAAATTTCACGCTTTACCGGTTGAATGGGGAGAGGAAGGCTGGAAAATTCGACTGGAACAACTTTTGGAAAAGGAACAGTTACAGCAAAAACCGCTTCCGCTCGTTCCCCAAGAGATTGACCTTAAAATAAGCTATACCCATGCCAGCGACAATCCCATTTTGGTTTATGTGTTAACAGACGAAATCTACCCCCAACAACTGCAACGCCAATTTTTCCCCAAATGGAGAGAAAGTTTTTGGTATGAAGGTATTATTATTGGGCAGAGGGGCGTGAACAACTTCATAAACCTTGATAACTTTTCCGTAACCTCAGAGTTAAGTCCAAATATTATAGAGCCAGGTCTTGGGCCGCTCGCGGCTATTGTAGCCGTTGAGTTTGAAAACAAAAAACCAAAATTGCGATCAGACCTGGTGTTTGTGATAAGAAAAGGGATACTACATCCAAACGATATTTGGTACGACCGGGACCGTCGGCCTTATCTATCTGGGCCGGCCACTTTTGCCGGAGAAAGAATGATCGCTTTTCAATCACCTGATTTTAGCCAAATAAATGACATCATCATTAGCCCTCTGGACGGGTTGCGAGAACAAATGACCCGCCTTGACTTACCTGTTTTCCAGGGTCACGAACAGGTGATTTGTGGATGGGGAGATGATGTCCAAAACCGTAATACGCTCTATTTTCTCTCCAGCGAAGAAGGCAATACAAAGGCACCCTACAAGGTCACTGTTATCAACGGAAAAATCAGCGAACCCATCCGACTAACCTCTACTCCGGCAAGCTGCACCCGATGAGCGCAAATATGGTATCTAAAGAACTCTCCATTCTCATTCCTATGTATAACGAACAAACAACAATTGGCGCAACCCTGGCAGAACTCATCAAAGAGGGATTCAACGAGCGATACAACATCATTATTTGCGATGATGATTCAGGCGACACGTCAATGGAAATAGTCCAAAAAATTGCCCAAAACCATAACAATATTTCTGTTATTCAGAACAAACCCAACGGCAAAAAAATTGGGGCCATCAAAACCGGATTAGAAAAGGTAAAAACAACTTATGTCCTTTTATTAGATGCCGATGCGATGGTCAAAGAAGTCTCTGCCTCGCTTGACGTTCTCATTGAGCGAATGAAGGCCCAGAAACTTGCGGCAATGGGATTCATAGTGCGATTGCCGGCAGGAACCTTTCTGGAATCTTTACAAGCCCTTGAATATTTATTGGTAACCGACAGACTACGACGCTTATTAGGGGTGGTAGTGTGTCTCTCCGGCAGTGGTGTTTTATGGGAGGTTACAAAGCTTAAAAAAGTGCTAAAGGATCATAGTGGCGCTTTGCCGGGGGATGATTTAGAAAGCACAATTCGGGCCGCCCAACTTGGCTACAACCTGGCATACGAGGATGAAAAAGTATTCATAACAACCAAACCCAAACAAACCCTAAAAGAGTTGATCAAACAGCGAGCCGATATTTGGGACGTTGGCCTTATTCGTACTTATCTTGAGCTACAGAGCGCCTTGATCCAAAAAGGTCGCTATGGCGCCTTTTTTATGAGTGTCTTCATCACAGATATACTTGCTCATCCAATCAAATTACTCAGCCTGGCAGGACTAATTATTGTTATTGGATTAGCCTTGGCCGAAAGTTGGGGCATTTCACTTTTAAGCGAAACGGCTACTAATACTTTCATCAACCTGCTTCGGATCACAAGCCTGATTTATCTGGCGCTTTGGCTTCTTAATATCATTGCCCTCATCTTCTCTACCCCAAATCTTCAAGGTCTGCGTTTTGGTTTATATTTTACGTTATATTTGGCCCTGCCACTTTTTCCTTTTTTAAGGGGCACAGAAGATATTGGCCGGGCCTTAGGGCTTACCTATTTATGGTGGTATATATTTTGTGCTATTCTTATTCTCTATGGCAAGGAGCGTAAAAGGGTAAAAATACTTTGGTTGATATTTGGGGTTATCATGCCCATCTATTTTGCATTTCTCGTTATATTTCCCCGAACAATAGGTTTCTTGAAATATGGCCTGGCCAGACTATATAGCCAGGCTTTTCCTTTAGATTAAGGCCATTTTCCTCTATTTCCAATCCACTGGCGAAGTCAATTGGCCCAACACGGCCCGCCGCACCCAATCCAAACCCTGGGTCACCAACCAGCGACGAATATAATCCTCTTCCCGATTGCGGAAGCGGCGGGTGCGTCCTCTTTCCCGCACTTCCTGGGCCAACGAATTGCCGGATACGGCAATGAAGGTGAGGTTGTCGTTCACGCCATCGTCCAAGGGACCAAGTAGCGTCAAGCCGACTCCTTCCGCCGGGGCAATCGCCCTGGCCAGGGCGGCAGCCTGGGTAAAGCCGTCTGCTTTTTCCAACTCGGCTTGGCCCGGCAGGTCCACTGCCTGGAAAGCCTCACGTGGGTTTGAGGGGCGCAGGTCGGTGACAATTAAATCGCCATAGCCACATTCCAACACGTCGCGCACCAATTGGCCCCCGGTCAGGGTGTCAAGCACGGCCAACTTCAGCCCTTTCCCCATCAACAGCCGCCCCACCACTTCCGGCACAGTTTCCTGACCGACGCCGTAAATGGCCACGCCCAGGCGCCGGCGCAGTTCGGCCTCAATAGGCGCAATCAGGGCGTCGGCTTCAACCCCGCTGTTGGCTTTGGCCGTAATGCGGATGTCGGTTTGGCCGGGATGGGCGGCCAGGCCCACGGTAGGATTGGCCGCGGTCATCAAATCGCCAATGGCCCGGTCCACATCGCTCTCGCCCACGGCGCAGGTGCGTAGGATGCGGGCCTTGATAATTTTGGCCCCACCCATCCGCTCAACCAGCAGCGGCAGCACGGTATTTTCCATCATGTACTCCAACTCGCGGGGCACGCCGGGCAGAGAGATGATAAAGCCGCGCCCGGCCACATCCTCACTTAAAAAGCAGGGGGCCGTGCCCACCGGGTTTCGCAAGGGGATAGCTCCTTCGGGAAGGTAAGCCTGCCGTTTGTTGTTGTCGGCCATTTGCCGGCCAAAGCTGCGAAACCGGGCGGCAATTTGTCGCTCCAATTTTTTGCTGTAGATCAGTTTTCGCCCGGTGGCGTTGGCCACGGCCTGGCGGGTCATATCATCCACCGTGGGACCTAACCCACCCGAAGTAATGACCACGTCCGAACGGTCCAGGGCCAGCTTGAGGACTGCGGTGATGCGGGCCTCGTTGTCGCCCACGGTGGTTTTGTAGTAAAGGTCCAGACCAATCTGGCGTAGCATTTTGGCCAATCTATTAGCATTGGTATCAACAATTTCGCCAAGCAGCAGTTCGCTGCCAATCATCACCAGTTCTGCATGCACGTTACACCTCGATAATGAACATATGGTGTTGATAGATTTCTTTAAAATCCGGCATTGCCCTGGCCCTTTTCCGCCGGCAGGGTAAAGAAAAAACAACTGCCCTGGCCCGGCACGCCCTCACTCTCCACGCCCACCTGCCCATTGAGTTTTTCCACAATCCGTTTAACAATGGACAACCCAAAACCATACCCACCCACCCGCAGTTGGCCAAGGCGGGCTAACGAATGGAACAACTTTTTTTGCTCTTCAGCCGAGAGACCGGCCCCATTATCTTGCACCCAAAAACGGACCATATTGCCCGGTTGGGCCGATGCGCCCAATTCAACCCGCGGCGGCCGGCCGCCATATTTAAGGGCATTGCTGATGTAATTGGCCCAGACCTCCTCAATCCATGGGCCATACCCCAAAACTACCGGCCAGGTGCGGGGCGAGATGATTTCCCCTCGACATTCTTCGATCATGCGGGCCAAACGTCGCCGGGTGGCAGTGATAAGGCGGGCCATATCCAGCGGTTCAACTTCCACCTCTGCCTTACGCACTTCAGCCAACAGCAGCAAATCGTCAATAATGTCGTTCATTTTAAAGGCAGTTTCTTCAACGGTCTGGGTCAGTTCCAATTGCTCCTCATTGAACACATTAGGTTTAGTTTCGCGGAGCAAGTTATTGCAGACAATAATAGTGGATAGGGGAGTTTTTAAATCGTGGGCCACGGTATGGGCAAAAGCGTCCAATTCTTCGTTACGGGCTTGCAGGTCAGCATTATATTGCCGTAGCCGTTCTTCACTTTGTTTCAAGTGCCTAAACAGGATACTATAGGGTTTCACCAAACCGGTCTCGATGATGGCCTTGTAGATGAGATAAAAAGCCATAATCTTTAAGATGTGGCCTATCAGGTTGGGTAAATCATAAACGCCCACATAAAAAGTAAAGGCCAGTTCGGCGCCAATGGTGCAAACAATAGCTGCCACTAACAAACGCCAAATACCGGGGTTAAACTCCCGGCGATACCCCAACAACAGAATAATTGCCCCCAAGAGGATCAACGAAATGAGGTACTCGCTGAATATTTTGAAGGGCGTTAACCCCACCCCTTCAAGGTAACAATCGGGAAAAATGGGCCAGTAGAAAATGCTGCCCACCAATAAACCAAACACAATAGTATAACTGATCAACGCAGAATGAGGTTTAAGGTTACGGTGCAAAAATAGAGGGGCAATAAATAAGGAAATACTCTGCAAATACCGGGCCGCAATCCACAACTGCGTGGGTAAATTGGCGCTGTATCCCGGAAATATGTTCATCCCTTTATAGGCCAGCGTATGGAGCAAATCCAGGCCGGCCACAAACAAAAACGCAATGCCCAGCAGCAACAGGTAATTGTTGTCTAAAAATTGGCGGGAGTTCCAGGCCAGCATAAAAATGCCGCAGGCCACAATAATGCTAAATATTTCGGCCAGGCTGTGGAAGAGCAGATAACTATACAAACTGGTCAAATAAAGCCCCAGTAAAACCAACACCCCGGTCAGGGCAGCAATGATTCTGCTATAAATGGCAGACACACCGGCCATAGTTTCCCTTCCCTCTTCAATCTGGTCTACATCCAGTATAACACATTGCCCCCAAAGTAGCTACAATTTATAGAGAGCCTGGCTTAATTCTCTCGGAAATTCGTCCTATTACGCAACACTCTCTTGATGAGCTTTGGTCAATAAAGAAGGCAGAATGGTTTGACGCAAAGCGATTTTTTGGTAGAATTTCGCTCTACCCCTGTAATTCTCTCCAGCCGGGGCAACAATCAAGATGACTACAAAAAGAATAGAGGAGGACATAATGTCAAAAAAGATGCTCATTATTTCTGCAATGCTGTTGCTAACGGGGACCACTGTCGTCTGTAGCCTGGGCGGCTCCGGGACAGCCGAGGCCGATCTGGCCGCTTCTCTACCTACCAACACCGTAGAGGCAACCGAAGCAGTGGCCGAGGTCATTGAAGAGGAGCTGGCGGTTTCTGAACCAACCGCTACCCCAGCCCCCAGCCCTACCCCGGAGCCAACCGAAGAAACACTTGGTCCGTTAACCGCGCCGGAAGCCTACGAGTTGGCCCTGGCCGAAGCCCAGGCCTGGCAGGCTGACGCAATTTTAGCTTCCATGGGCACCAGCCACTTGGGGCCGCTGAACGCCGCCGGCACATCTGAAAGTTGGGCCATCAGTTTTTGGTCGCCGTCGGCGGGGGAGATGCTCCCTTTGCTTTTTATCAACGGCGCGCTCAACACCCCTCCGACCGTGCCGATGCCGGTTGCGCCGGATACCGTGCCCGCCTTTGACTCGGTTACTCTGGAGATGAAGGCGTTGTATGATACCGCCGCCGCAGCCGCCGGCAGCCAATACACCGGGCCAGATTACTATCTTATGGCCAGTCTCACGCCCTACCCACTGGACAAAAGCATCCCTACCTGGTATATGAATTTCCACGATGCGCAAAACAACACGGTTGCTTTTAACGTGATTATTGACGCTCGCAGCGGCGAGGTTATCCAGGCCGTTAACTTGGCCGAGGCGGGACAGTAGCCACGCCCAGGTAGGCCAACATCCGGCGCACCCCCAGGGGAATCAAATCACCGGCCACGCCAGAGCCTTTGACATCCATCCCCACCAGAAAACAGTTTTTTATTGGCGTGGCCGGGTCAAGCCGATGGTCGCCAACCTGATCAAAGGTTTGGCCGGACTCCGCGCCGGGCCAGGCTCCGGTGAAAAACATGGGCACGCTCCAGGCCAGCACGTCGTCAAAATTGGGAAAAAGATCGCGCATGTCGGCCAGGGCCAGCTCTAACTCGGCGGAGCGGTCGGCGCTGTGGAGGGGAAAGAAGGCATCAAATAAATACCGACCGGTTTTGGCCAGGTGAGGATCAAGAACAGTAGGCGAAAAAATCCCCACTACCCGGCGGCAGTGAGGCGTTATGGTAATGGGCGCATCATTAAAAAGCGGCCGGCGGGTGGCGCAAAAGAGCGCGGCGCATTCAACCCCTTTGAGGGCCGCCAAACCGGCCACGTAATCCGGCGGCAGATTTTCAGGGCCAACCAACTGCCCAAACCGGCCCGGCCCGCCGTTGTGAATGACAACCCGGCTGCTAATCTGGCGACCATCGGCCAATTGCACTCCCTCTACTTTTCTTCCAGCCTGGGAAGCGGAGAGTAAAATCCGGGCCACGGGCGAGCGCACAAACAGCTCTCCCCCGGCCTGGCGCAAGGTTTGGCTCAAGGCCTGGACAATGGCCCGCACGCCGCCGCGAGGCATAGCAAACTGGCGACCCGCCTTACGCCCGGCCAGCGTAATTTCAAGGTATTCGCTGGCGGGCATCAGCTTGGCGGGCAGGCCAGAAGCGGTGACGGTAACGGCGTCAACCACGGCCAATAGATGGGGATCGGTACTGAACCGGGCCAGGTAAGCGGCGGCAGAAATGCGCTCAAGGCCGGGAGAATCCGGCAAATTAGCAGATTGGGATCGAATGCCCTGGCTCACGGCTTTGAGCCAGGCCCGCCGGGTTTGGGGCGCGAGCAGCTCAAACAAACCGGCGTAATGGCGACCGTCTGGAAAACGGATGGCGTACTGCTCGGTGAGACCTGCCGCTTCCAGCGAGATATACTCCAGCTCAATGCCCAAATCGGCCAAAAACCGGCCAATGTGGCTTTGCGGGCCAAGGCTGGTCCAGGCGCCGGTAGTGACCGGCGCGCCTTTGTAATCCAGGGCGGTATAACGCCCGCCGGAAAAGCCCAGCTTTTCAAACACGGCCACCGAGCGCCCGGCTCGGGCCAGGGCCGCGCCCGCCATCAACCCGCCCAGGCCGCTGCCAATCACTACCACCTCGTACGCTGATTTGAGGGGAACCGGGGAAGGCTTTAGTGGGGTTTTGGCATCGGGGACAAAACAGTCGGCAGGACAGGCGGAGACACACAAATTGCAGTCGGTGCAGCGAGAAGGGATCAACTCGGCCCAACCGTTGGTTTTTAGGGCGTCATACGGGCATACCAGCACGCAGTAGCCGCAGCCGGCGCACTGTTCTTTGATAAGCTGCATTTCACCCCCAGCGGGCCAAAGCCAAACCGCTCCCCAAACGAAGAATGGTTACCACAAACAACATTTCCCGCAAACCAATGAAATCGGCCAGAAAAGGGGCCGCCATTGTGCCCAACAAAGTAGCCACGTTCAAGGCCAGGTTATAAACGGCCAGATGAGCGGGACGGTTATCTTCAGGGATAATTTCTAACAAACGATTATACAAAGCCCCACTCAGAATAGCCCAAACAGCGCCGCCGGTCAAACCGGCCACAATGAGCAGGGTTAGCCCCTGGCTAAGCGCGGTGAACAGAGGATACGCGCTCAATAAAATGGCCCCAATGACCGTAAGATAATAGTTGCCCAAACGCTTGGTGAGCGGCGCTAATAACGGCGAAGCGATGAGCATGGTCAAAAAGAAAACGGCGTTCACCCAGCTAATCTGGCCGTCGGTGAGATGCGCTTCTCTAACCCAAAACAGCGGAAAGAGCGGGGTGGGCAATAACTGCGCCAGGTGGAACAGGAAAAAGGCAAACATGGTCCACCAAAATTCGCTGGAAATATATCTAAAGGAACCCATACTGGGCCGCCAGTGCAACAACAGCCGCGAGCCTATGGATAAACGCTGCGGAACGCCGCCGCTAAAGGCCACAATGCGGCCGGGTTGGGCGCGGTCCCTTAAGGAGCGTCCCTGGAATTGAGGCGGGGTATCTGGAATTTGAATACACATCACGTGATAGGCGCTGAGCGCCGCGCCCAATGCGCCCAGGCCAAACACCACAAAATAGCCCCAGGTGAAGGTAAGGCGGTCTAAAATGGCCCCGCTCAATAAAAAAGACAACATAATGGCCCCGGCCAGGAGCGCGTTACGCCCGCCCACCACTCGCCCCCGGAATTCAGGCGCTACTGTAGCGGCCAACATGGCATTGAACCCGATCACCAGGGCCGTGCCGGGAATGGCCATTAATAACGTTAATAACAAAACCGCCCAGATTTGCCAGGCCGCAGGTAAAATAAAAGGCAAGGGCATCAACAAAATAAAGCCCACCCTTTGGCCAATCACGGTTTGTTTGAGAACCCGGTTCAAGGGGCGTCCCTCTATCCAACGACTGGCCGGGAAGGTAAACAAAACGCTCACCAAGGCCGGCAAAGCATTGAGCAAACCAATTTGCCAGCCCGTTGCGCCCAGGCGGGTGGCAAAAACAGGCAAAAACGACATGGTGCTGCCAAAAGCAACGCCAAACCAGGCAATATCCCAATAGAGATGCCAAAAATTGGCCGATTGCAC
Source organism: Anaerolineae bacterium (assembly GCA_016931895.1). Classification (NCBI taxonomy): domain Bacteria; kingdom Bacillati; phylum Chloroflexota; class Anaerolineae; species Anaerolineae bacterium. The sequence goes on along the minus strand of JAFGDY010000136.1, from coordinate 32,013 downwards.
CGCAGGCAACTTGGCCCGCTGGCGCACTCTTAATTTTTCAGAAGCAAACGCCAATACTTTTATCATAATTTCCTCTGGCTGGTAAACAACCACAAAAATAGGGTGCGCTTCATATCTTGAAGCACACCCGCTCAAAATAAATCTATTGATGCAATTTTATAGAAAAATTATAGACTGCTTGAAAGTAAAATGCAAAACTGAAAAGTATCAAACAAGCAAACTTCTCAACTGCTGCAAATTACGAATGTCATCTTCAGGGTCGTTGTCCTTGGGCGTTTCCAATAAAAAGGGAACTTTTTGGAAACGGGGGTCGTTTAAAAAATAACCAAAAGGCTCCAGGCCAATGCAGCCCTCGCCAATGTGGGCGTGGCGGTCAACGTGGCTGCCCAGGTCCTTTTCGGCATCGTTGCAGTGGATCACCTTAAGCCGATCCAGGCCAATTATCCGGTCAAAGTCGGCCAGCATGGCCCGGTAACTGGCGGGCGTGCGGAATTCGTAACCGGCAACCAGCGCGTGGCAGGTATCAAAACAAACCGCCAATCGCTCGCCCTGGCGGCAACCGGCCAGCATGCGGGCAATCTCGGCAAAGGTGGAACCTAAGGCGGAACCCTGGCCGGCCGTGATTTCCAGGGCAATCTTGACCTGATGGTCGGGCAGGCGCGCATGCACTTCGTCCAATGCCTTTACCACCTGGGCGATACCTGTTTTAACGCCGGCGTTCATGTGCGCGCCGGGATGCAAAACCAGGTAGGGAATTTTGAGTAACTCGCAGCGTTCCAACTCAATCACCAGCGCCTCAATAGATTTGCGCCACAGCGCATCATCGGTGGTGCCGATGTTGAGTAAATAACTGGCGTGGCAAATCACCGGCGCAATGCCGGTTTCCGCCTGGCGCTGATGATACCGTTCAACCGCCTGGGGGTCCAATGGTTTGGCCAACCATTGCCGGTTTGATTTAGTAAATATCTGGAAAGCCGTACATGCAAGCGCTTCAGCTCGGTCAAAAGCTTTATCAACGCCGCCGGCCGTGGATAGATGCGGGCCGAGTAACATAAGCAATTTCTCCTATCACCAAATAAAATGTGCATAAAAGTATACCACAGGCCCTGTAAGAGGGAAAGCAAATTGTCAACTTTAAAAGTTTATGTTATTCTTTATGAAGATCAAAGCAAGGCCGTATCTTTTTAGCCGTCTTTAAGACTTAACTTTAAAGAGGCTCTTTTCCATCGTTTGTTACGCTGAATACTCCACGCTTAAGAATTTAGACCATGCACCAAAATTTATGGCCCGATGAAATCAAAATACTGGCGATTGACGACCATCAAGACATCCTGAACTTGATTCGACTCTCGCTGGAACCGGCTGGTTTTAGATTGATTAGAACCAGCGACGCCAAAGAAGGTTTAACCCTGGCCATGCGCGAGCAGCCAGACCTGCTGCTTTTGGATTTGATGATGCCAGACCTGGATGGTTATGAGTTATTGCGCCGCCTGCGCCGCCATCCCAAATTGGAAAAATTGCCGGTGATTGTTGTTTCGGCTAAAGTAAACACTTCAGACCAGATGCGCATGATGCAGGTGTCTAACCCGGAATATAACTCCATAGACGCTTACCTGGGCAAACCTTTCTCCCCGGCTGTTTTGTTAAAAACGGTCAAGGAAGTGTTGCTGAAACATAGAGACTATATCCTGGAAAAGAACACACCACCGGAAAAACCGTGGGAAAAGCATTTGGCGTACTGATAGGCAAGGTAGCAGGGGAACAAGGTAGCAAATTCTTTTTGTTCCCCAACCGGATTTTGGCCCACACTTGAAGTCCACAAAGGAGATTTCTCCTGTAAGCGTAGCGGCGTCGAAATGACATAATAATCTCACAGTTTTTCCCTTATGGGTCTTTGGGAATTTCCGTGACAGACCGTATATCTGGTAGGGCATCGCCACGTCAAGGTATTAAAGAACCTTCCCCTTATTTTTGAGAGTCCGATTCAAGTCGGGCTTTTTGTTTTTTTAAGGCGGCGATTATTTTTAAATCGGTCCGGGCAAAGGGAAAGGCGTCTATTTCCGCTAAAGTAACCCAACGCCAATCGGCCACTTCCAGGGCCTGGGGTTGTTGGCCCCGGCGCAGGCGACAATAGAAGGCATGCAGCGTTATTTTAAAATGGGTATAACTGTGTTTAACGGTGACCACCGGCCGGCCAACCGCTATCTCTATCCCCAGTTCTTCTCTGATTTCGCGCTGCAAACACTCGGCCAGGGTTTCATTGGCTTCTTGCTTGCCGCCGGGAAACTCCCATAAACCGCCCAACATCCCCTCCAACGGACGTTGGGCAATCAATATTTTCTTGCCCTGTTCAATTACAGCAGCCGTAACCTGGTAATGAGGCAGCGCCTTTGACGCCGGTTTGGCGGGCAGTTGCCTTTCCAGCCCGCGCTGATGCGCCTGACACAATACCTTCACCGGGCAACGGGCGCACTGCGGCGCTTGCGGCAAACACACCATCGCCCCTAACTCGATAAGCGCCTGCGTCCAATCGCCGGGCCGGGCCGGGTCAACCAGGGCGGCGGCAATCTCTTTGAGTTGCCGGGCCGCCGAGCCGCGCCGCACGTCACCCTCAAGGGCAAACAGGCGAGCCAAAACCCGCTTTACATTGCCGTCAATGGCCGGCACAGCCCGGCCAAAAGCGATGGAGGCCACTGCGCCGGCGGTGTAGTCGCCAAAACCGGGCAAGGCGCGCAGGGCGGCATAATTTTCCGGCAAGCAGCCGGCGTGCTTTTCCATAATCTCGCGGGCGGCGCGATGCAGATTTCGGGCGCGGGCGTAATAACCCAAACCTTCCCAGGCTTTGAGCACATCTTCCAGGCGCGCTTCAGCCAAATCGGCCAGCGTGGGAAATTTGGCCAGAAAACGGCGATAATAGGGGATCACCGTGGCCACCTGGGTTTGTTGCAGCATCACCTCGGATACCCAGATACGATAAGGGGAGGATTCGCCGCGCCAGGGTAGATTGCGCCGGTTGCGGCAATACCAAACCAGCAGGCGAGAGCGGATTTTCTCAACCTGGAGCGAGAGGTCGCCAACTTCAGGCATCAAAAGCAGCGTACCTGATCCTGAATTTTTTGACCCGCTCCGGCACCACCTCCACCCCCAGGCCCGGGCCGGTGGGCACGGTGATGGTTGAGTCTTCAGGGTTCAATTGAAATCTCGGTTCGGCAATGTCTTCGGCGTAGTAACGTTCGGTGGCGGAAATATCGCCGGGCAGGGTAAAGTTGGGCAAGGTGGCCAGGTGGAGATTGGCGGCCCGGCCCACGCCGGTTTCCAGCATGCCCCCACACCACAGCGGCAGACCCGCTTCGGCGCAGAGCCGGTGGATAAGCAGGGCCTGGCTCAACCCGCCCACGCGCGCTACTTTCATGTTGATAATCCGGCAAGCGTTTATGGCTATGGCCCAGCGGGCGTGGTAAGAGGAATGAATGCTTTCATCCAAACAAATGGGGGTTTGGATCTGGGCCTGCAGCCGGGCGTGGTCAAAAATGTCATCATGATACAGGGGCTGTTCGATCATCAACAGGTTAAAGGAATCCAACTCCTGAAAGAGTTTTAGCTCGGCCAGGGTAAAGGCGGAGTTGGCGTCGGCCATCAGTTTAAGGGTGGGATAACGTTCTCTAATGGCGGCAATAGGTTTGATCTCCCACCCCGGTTCGATTTTAATCTTGACCCGGCGGTAACCTTGCTCCACAAACCGGCTCACCCGGTCCAGCAAATCCGGCAGAGTGGGTTGAATCCCAATGCTCACGCCCACCTCAACCCGCTCGCGCCGACCACCCAACATTTGGCCCAGGGGTATGCCCCGGACCTGGGCCAATAGATCCCAAACGGCGTTTTCCAGGCCGGCTTTGGCCATGGGATGGCCCCGCACTTTTTCAAAACGAGCCGCCACGTCTGCGGCAGAAGTTACCCGTTGGCCCAGGGTGGCCGGAATCAAAAAGTCGCTCAGAATGTGCCAGGCGGTTTGCACGGTTTCATAAGAATAACCGGGATCATTGGCGGCCACACATTCGCCCCACCCTACCAGGCCATCGCCGTGAACCGCTACCAAAATACAGGGGCGGTCGAGTTCGGTGCCAAAACTGGTGCGGAAAGGGTGGACCAGTTGTTGAGAGATGTGGTGCAGTTCAATGCGTTCAATTTTCACCATCAGGTTACCCTCCAGGCTTTTTGCAGCAGGTAATAATTGCGTTCTGCGCGACGCAGTAAATCTATGGCGGTATAGCGGGCGGCAAAGGCCGTTTCAAAGATGGCCCGGGTATGCAACCGCCACTTGAGGGCCAACTCGGCGGAAGCTGTTTTGAGTTGGTTGATGTTAGCGGGAATCTCAACCAGGCAGGCCGGCTCTTGAGGAGGGGTAAAGGTATCGGCAGGAATTAGCAGCCCATTTTCAAACAGTGTAGCCGGATTGAGAATTGGATATTCTGACCCCAAAAATGGCGTTTCAGTTCCCCGCCCCTCGATGCGTTCTACCACATGCCGGGCCGTCAGCCACCAATCCACGCGGAAGCGGTCGCTGGGCAGACCTTGATTGAGTTCATCCCGCATCTGGCCGTAAAGATTAGGTAGGTAGGTGCGGCAAACCGCCCCCAGCTTACGCAGGTTAAAATAGGCATTGCGCCCTTGCAAAGGGTCAAAGGTCCAGGTGATCAAGTTTATGTTACGGGCCAGGGCCGCCTGGCGCTGGGCCAATTTTAGTTGATAACCCAGGCCGCTATCCTGATAAGCCGGAAGAATGCCCAATACGTGTGAAGCAAATTTCAGGCGACCGTCTGCGGTGAGGCCCAGAAACCCAAAGGCCAGGCCCACCGGCGTGCCGTCCTCCAGCCGGGCCAGTAAAACAAGGCTGCCCTCTTTGGCCAGGGTCAACAGTACGTTGTTGGGGGTGACTTCAATATCGGCCGCGCCCCAAATTTCAGCCTGGAGCTGCTCGCAAATTTGACATTCTTCAATGGTGGTGACAGGGTGGATAGAAATAGTCATAAAGCAAGGTGAACATTAATTTTTTGATTTGTTCATTTGGCGAAGGGGAATTATACTAGCCTTTGTCGTAAATGAAAAGATTATCAGGGTCTGTCCGATATTTTAGGGTAAAGGGAGAAGAAAAAGTATGCAGCCACAAATATCGCATCAACATTACGATCCCGGAGTGCCCATTTCCCTTGATTATCCCCCCTATCCTGTTGACCATTTTTTGCAAAAATCCGCCGAGCATTTTCCCCCCCGCCAAACAGCGTTGATTTTTGGGGGGATGGCCCCCGTTTTGGGCGAAAGACATCACACCATCACCTTTAGCCAATTGAATAAGCTGGTTAATTGTTTTGCGGCCGGGCTGCAAAAATTGGGCTTACAACAAGGCGACCGGGTGGTGATTTATATGCCCAACTGCCCGCAGTTTATCATTGCCTACTACGGCGTTTTGCGGGCCGGGGGAGTGGTTGTGCCCAGTAATCCGTTGTACGTGGCCCGTGAAATTAAGCACCAGTTGACCGACTCCGGCGCCAGATACGCCGTAGTATTGAGCATGCTTTACCCCAACCTAAAATCAATCCGCGCCGACACCGCGCTTGAGCAGGTGATTGTCACCAACATCAAGGAGTACTTGCCCGGCCTGTTAAAAAGGTTGTTTACAATAACCAGAGAAAAACGGGAGGGGCATCGCGTTGATCTTTCGTCCGATCCCCAAACAACCTGGTTTCAAGACGTGCTGGCCTCAGCCCCGGCGCAACCGCACCCCATTAAAACCACGCCTGAAGATGTAGCCGTGTTGATGTATACCGGCGGAACCACAGGCGTGCCCAAAGGCGCTCAACTCACCCACGCCAACCTGGTGGCAAATGCCAGCCAATCGGCCGCCTGGTTGTTAGGCAGCGAACCGAGTAAAGGCGAAGAGGTGATGCTCACGGCCCTGCCCCTGAGCCACGCCTACGCCATGACGGTTTGCATGAATGTGTCTGTGTTCAACGGTTTTGCCCAGGTTCTTATTCCCAACCCGCGCAATTTAAACCATTTGCTTAACGCCATCAATATCCACAAACCAACCATTGTGCCGGGCGTACCGGCCCTTTATACAGTTATCAATAACCATCCTGAAGTGAAGGCCGGCAAGTATAACCTGCGTTCAATCAAAGCCTGTATCAGCGGCGCGGCGGGCCTGCCTGTAGAAGTGCAGCAGGAATTTCAACACATTACCGGCGGCAAACTGGTGGAAGGTTATGGCTTGAGTGAGGCATCGCCGGTGGCCCTGGCCAATCCGCTAAATGGGGGGGGACGCATAGGCAGCATCGGCATCCCCATTCCCGATACCGTGGTAAAAATTGTCAATGCCGAAAATGAAACAGAAATATTGGGGCCTAACCAACCCGGCCTGCTGTTCGTTTGCGGCCCGCAAGTGATGAAGGGTTATTGGGGCATGCCCACCGAAACAGCCAATACGCTGCGCCAACACAACGACGGCCAGGTGTGGCTGCGCACCGGCGATATTGCCGAAATGAGCGAGGATGGCTATTTTCGGTTGGTTGACCGGCAAAAAGACATGATCCTGGCCGCGGGCGGGTTCAACGTTTATCCGCGCGATATAGAAGAGCGTTTTTACGAACACCCCAAAGTGCTGGAAGTAGCCGCCATCGGCGTGCCGGTTGGCGGCACCAACCAACGGGCCAAGGTATTTGTGGTATTAAAACCGGGTGAAACCGCTACCGCCGAGGAATTGATTGAATGGTGCCGCCAGGATTTGGCCAAATACAAAGTGCCCAAATATGTTGAGTTCCGGGATGAATTACCCAAAACCCTGGTGGGAAAAATTCTGCGGCGGAGCTTAATGGAAGAGGAAGCGGCCAAAACAGCCCCCTGATTTGGCCGGGCGTTGTGGTTAAAAAAAATAGATAACAGATACTGACGAGGGATTAAAAATGACAGAAAAAAACCAAACCCAATCACCGGCCAACGAAGCGTGGCAAAACGTAGGCCGGCAATTTCGCTCATTGGGCGAAAGCCTGGCGGCAGCTTTTAAAACTACCTGGGAAAGCGAGGAGACGCGCCAGCATTTAGAAGAAATGCAGACCGGCCTGGAAAAAATGGCCAACGAAATCGGCCAGGCGGTAAAAGAAGCGGCCGAGTCGGAAGAAGGCCAAAAAATTAAAGTGGAAGCGGAAAAAGCCGCGCAATCGGCGCAAGCAGTGGGCCGGGAGACAATGGACGAGATGCGCCCCCATCTGCTTAACGCTTTTCGCAAAATCAGGACGGAATTAGACCAGATCATTACCGGGATGGAGCAAAAAAAAGCATCTCCTGAAACCCCAGAGGTCGAGAGTAACGAGTAACCGTGGCAAAGGCTTTATTGAGTTGATGAGTTGAGGATGGGTTTTAAAGTTTCTTTTGCTATACGAAAGGCGGGGACAGGTTCTGCTTCATCCATTGCCGCTACTACCACCACCGCATAACGAGCCGGTTCATACCCTATTTGCGCCGTAGGGGTTGGCGCAGGTTCTATTTGGGCGGGATCAAGGATAAGTTCTCCCGGTGTTGCAGCCGGAACTTCGGCAGCCTGGGTGGGGGCCAGGCCAACAAACCAACTGAGCGAGGCCTGGCCGGTATCCTCCGGGGTAGCCTGGCCGCTAAAACCGATAATGTGTTCATCAACCTGGGTTAAGAGGGCGCGGACGCGCCGGGCGGTAGCAGGACTAATGGCCCGGATTTTAGCGCGCTCCGGCAGGGAGAGAATGGGATTTGGCAAACGGCCCTCCAGTTCCAGGGCGGCAATGACGCGAGCCAGGTGCAAAGGAGTCACCGCCAAATCTCTCGCCACGCCCTGGTCATCAAAATCAGGCAGCAGGGCCGGCTGGGAAGGCAAGCCGGACAAAGGTTGAGTTAAACCAAGCTGGTGAGCGGTAGCCAGATACCCTTCTTCACCCAGGGGAGCCAACATCTCGGCCAGCGGCTCGGTTTGCGGATTCATTGGCGTGGCGGCCCCGGCCTCGGACAAACCGATGAGGCCAATTAAACGGGCCAGATCCCCCACCGGGAAAAGACCCTGAGTAGCCCGGTTGAGTAAGGGAGCGCGTTCGTCATCACGCAGCACGTTCCATTGCTCATCAAGCCGGTTGGGATCGTAGGTGGGATGGCTGGACATGACCAAGATGGCCCCGGTTTGAAGGTCCAACACCACCACGGCTCCTTCTCGCTCGCCCAGCATCTCGTCGGCCACGAGTTGGGCGGGCAGATTGACGGTCAGCGTCACGTCATCTCCCTGCAAAGGGCGATGCAATAACTCGTTTAACCATAAATCCTGTTCAGGCTGCCCCGCTACACCCCGTAACACCGGATCAAAAATAGCTTCTGTGCCGCCTGCGCCATAACGGATACTGTAAAAGCCGGTGACAGAGGACAGATGAGGATAGGGATAACGCCGCTTGGTCAGGCCATCCTCGCCCACCATTGTTTCGGCCAGAGGGATACCGCCGGCCGCAAGCAATCGTCCCCGGTGGACTTTTTGGGCGGCAATGATCGGGCGGGGGTTGTCGTCGCGGGCAATCAGGAAGGGGGCCACCAAAATCTGCCAAAAAATCAGGCCGCCGGCAATGATCAGAAACCCCACCATCAGGCCCCGGCCCAGGCGATAATGGGGCATAGGGGGGGAAAGAGGACGGGCAGGGGACAGATATGAAGGGGATGAGGAATGGTCTGCCACAACCAACAAAATACCAATCATCACAAAGCTGGTCACCAGGCTGCTGCCGCCGTAACTGACAAAGGGCAGCGTGACGCCGGTTAAGGGCAACAGTTTGAGCGTGCCGGCCGTAATGATGAGGATTTGCAGGCCAAACATCACGCCAATGCCGCCGGCCAACAACTGCTCAAAGCCGCTCTTGGCCCGCAAGGCGATACGGAAGGCCCGGCTGACCAACACGGCAAAACAAACCAACACCCCCACAGCGCCCCAGAGGCCGTATTCTTCGCCAATGGCGGCAAAAACAAAATCGGTATGCACCACGGGGATGGCGGTGGGCAAACCCTGCCCCAGTCCCTGGCCCAGGAATCCGCCGCTGGCAAAAGCCAGCAGAGATTGGACAATTTGGAAAGAACGCCCCCCCGGGTCCAACCAGGGATTCAAAAAAGCGTCCACCCGCAGCCGAACCACGTCAAACAAATAGTAGCCCATAACGCCGGCTGCCAGCAACAGCCCCACGCCGGTCCAAATGTAGCGTTTCTCCTCGCCGGTGGCCAGGTAGAGCATGCCCAAAAACGTGCCAAAAAAGAGCAGCGCCGCGCCCAGATCGCGCTGCCAAATCAATAAGACGATGCTAAAACCCCACATCAGCAGCATTGGCCCAAAATAAGAAAGGTGCGGCACCGCCACCCGGCCAATATAGGCTTTAACCTCAATCAACTGGCGGCGGCGGTCGGCCAGGTAGGCGGCCAAAAAAACGATGAGCAGCAGCTTGAGCGGTTCCGAAGGCTGAAAATAAATGTTGCCGATTTGCAGCCAAAGCCGCGCCCCATAACCGCTAGGATTAACGCCAAACCCAAGTGTAGCCGCCAGCAACAACAGCCCGCCCATAAGCCAGGTATATTTGTAACGGCGCAGCCAGTTGAGATTTTTGGGAACAAGGGTAACCACCAGCAACAAGGTAGTGGCAATAATTAGCCAAAATTGCTGGCGGATCACAAAGGCGGGTGGAGCCAGGCGGGTGGTCAGCACCAGGCCAAAACCGCTCAAGAAAAAAACCAGGGGCAACAAAATGGGGTCGGCCTGACCACCGGCCATGGCCCAGCGTTTGCCCAAAAAATATGCGGTTGCACTGCCGCAAACGATCAGAACCAGCAGCGGCAAAAATATGGCCGGGGTTACCTGATTGTTTACCAAGCCAAGTTGGAACAAGGCCAGGCCGGTGAAAAGATAAGCCAGCCCTAAAAGACTGCCAAGCACCGACCACCGGCCATTGTTAGAAAAGCGAAGCACGATCCCGGCGGCTGCTTTAGCTGTAATATTTGCCAATAAACAATTCCAACTTCTGCCAGGTATCGTCCGGCACAGCGGCCCGTTTGCGCTGGCTGATGATGGCGGTTTCCAGGGCGTGATGGCTGGGATAATCCGGCTCGTGGGCCAGTTTGGCCACCACGTTGCGGATGGCCTGTTTGGCCACTTCAACATTGGCCAGCAGATTGGCAATAATGGCGTCAACGGTAACGGCCTCTTCGGTTTCGTGCCACACGTCGTAATCGGTTACGTGGGCCATTGAGGCGTAGGCAATTTCGGCCTCGCGGGCCAGAAACGCTTCGGGCACGGTGGTCATGCCAATAATGTCGCAGCCCCACTGCCGGTAGATATTGCTTTCGCCCTTGGTGCTAAAACGCGGCCCTTCGATGATGATAAATACGCCGCCGTTATGCACCGTGGCCCCGGTTTCGTTGACCGCCTCATACAACAGCTCGCATAACCCCGGTTCAAACGGTTCAGCTACGCTGGGGTGGACCACCACGTCTCGCTTGTAGAAGGTCAAATCGCGGGAGCGGGTATGGTCAAATATCTGGTCGGGAATGACAATGTGGCGCGGGGCAAACTCTGCGCGCAGGCTGCCGCAGGCATTGGAACTGATCAGGTATTTGACGCCCAAACTCTTGAAGGCCCAAATATTGGCCTGGTTATTGACCGCCGAGGGGCTGATGACGTGCCCCCGGCCGTGACGCGGCAAAAATGCCACCCGCCGGTTGTTCAGCGTGCCAATAATGAAATTGTCCGACGGGTCGCCAAAAGGGGTGGTTATAGCCACTTCTTCAATATCCGTCATATCTTCCATCTGGTAGAGGCCGCTACCGCCAATAACGCCAATTTTTACGTTGCTCATGCTGGTTTTCTCTCCTGTTTTTTAATTTGGGTGTGTTTCACTTGAGCCAGAAAGGGGGGAGAAGTTGGGGGGACACCCCCCAACCCCCCCGGCCTGCGGCGCTTTTTTCGACTCATTTGAAATACACCTTTTTAATTTTGTTACCGATTATTCAACTTTATCCCATTTTGCCGGCGGTCACAATGCAGCCAAACTCTCCGCAAAGGCTTCGTCGAGGCCGGCAATAAAATGAGCCGCCAGCCGGGCGATACGCTCAACGTCTTTGGGCTGGACCACCTCAACGGGGGAATGCATATAGCGGCTGGGCACGGCCACCAGCATGGTGGGCACGCCCTCGCGGCTGATCTCCACAGCGTAGGCGTCGGTGCCCAGGCCCGTGGTCATTACTTCGGTTTGATATTTCAATTCCAACTCCCGGCAAACTTCCAGCAGGCGTTGCCGCACCACCGGATGGTTGCTTGGCCCCAGGCCCAGCACCGGCCCTTCGTTCAACTTTATCTCATTTTCTTCCACATCGGCAAAGGTAACGTCAATCACCAGGGCCACGTCGGGCCGGATGGCGTAAGCCTGGGTGGTCGCGCCCACGTAACGCCCCCACTCTTCGTCGGCCGTAGCCACGGCGTACACGTCCCATTGGTGCTGCAATTTATTCAGTTCTCGCAGGCAAAGCAACATGGCCGCCACCGAGGAACGGTTGTCCATGGCTTTGCCGCTGATAAGGCTGTTCAACAGTTCAACCGGGGGATTGACAAAAGAAACCAGATCGCCCACCTGCGCCAACTTTTTTACTTGATCCGGCGGCAGGCCCACGTCAATGTGCATATCGGCGTGGTCAACGGTATCAGCAGGCCGGTTAGCGGGCAGCAAATGCGGCGGAACCGCGCCGATGACGCCCGGCAAATCGCGCCGGCCATGCACCAGCACGGCCTGGCCCATCAACACCCGGTCGTCCAGACTGCCCACCTGGGTAAAGCGCAAAAAGCCCCGGTCCACTTGCGTAACCATGGCCCCAATTTCGTCCAGGTGAGCGGCCAACATGATTTTGCGCCGTGGTTGTCCGTTGGGCGGATTTTGCCGACCCGTTTTAAGGCCCACAACGCTCCCTATCCGGTCCTGCTCAACCCGATCAACCAGGGGGGCCATTTCGGCGGCAATCACCGGGTGGATGGCATTTGGCCCGGCATAGCCGGTGACGCCAACGGCTCGGGACAGGCGTTTGATGAGGGCAACGGTTGGATGGTTAGATTCTTTGGTCATGGAGAGTTACTTTCCGGCGCATAAATACAGTAGCCAACGCAGCCCAAATATACCACAAACAGAGAGTTTTACCAAGTAAAAAATACTCAATCGGAATACTTTAAGCTATAATTACGGCACAATGAACTTGCCTCCAAATTTGCCCCCGCGATGGGGCTGGTGGCTGTTGGCAATAGCCAGCATGGCCTGGCTGCTGTGGATGACCCTGCACCCCGATAACAGCCTGAATCAAGTCAACCTCATCCCCCTGGCCGAACATGGCCGCGCGCTCGCGTGCCTGCTCGCCGGCAGTTGCGCCCGGCGACACGCCTTTTGGTTTTTGCTGATTGACGTGATTGGCAATATCATGGTGTTTGTGCCGTTGGGCGTTGGGCTGGCCGGGATACTTTACCGCTCCAACCCGTGGCCAACCATTCGCCGGGTGGCCCTGCTTGGTTTTCTCTTTAGCCTGGCCATTGAATTGAGCCAGTTGGCCATCCCCAGCCGGGCCACCGATGTAGACGACCTGATTTTTAATACGCTGGGCGCCACCCTGGGGACGTTGGGCCTGGTAGCGCTCAAGGGCCAACAAGCAGTGAAAAACGAGCAGTAGCGACCAATGACCAACGACGAACGACCAATGACCAACTTCTTTACTAAAAACAGAATGAGGCCGATACTTTTGTTGAGTGACAAGCTGAATGTCATTTCGAGGCCGTAGGCCGAGAAATCTCCTTCTAAAGGTACGGTTTCGAGGAGATTTCTCCCGTAAGCGTAGCGGCGTCGAAATGACCTATCCACCCTTGTTACTGAAGGTAACGGTTTCAAACTAATCTCAGTATTGGTCCTTCGTCGTTCGACACCAGCTAAGCGTTATGCACAATTATTAGGGAGACCGATAAACTATGGCCAATGTTCGTTACTCTGTGGTAGTACCCTGTTATAACGAGGAACAAAGTTTGCCCGAACTCTACCGGCGGCTGAAAGAGGTAATGGACCAAACCGGCGAAACCTGGGAACTGGTACTGGTTAACGACGGCAGCGCCGACCGCACCGGCGAATTAATGCGCCAACTGCACGCCGCCGATAACCGGGTGCATTACCTGGATTTTGCCCGCAACTTTGGCCACCAAATTGCCGTGACCGCGGGCATGGATTACGCCCAGGGAGAGGCCGTGATTTTGATTGACGCCGACCTGCAAGACCCGCCGGAACTGATCTTGGAAATGGTCAAAAAGTGGCAGGAAGGCTACCAGGTAGTTTACGCCGTGCGCAGCGCCCGCAAGGGCGAAAGCTGGTTCAAGCTGGTTACGGCCAAGTTGTTCTATCGCCTCATCTACCGCATCACAGACGTGGACATTCCCCTGGATACCGGCGATTTCCGGCTGATGGACCGCAAAGTGGTTGAGGCCATGAAACAGATGAAAGAACGGCATCGTTTTGTGCGGGGCATGACCAGTTGGGTGGGCTTTAAACAAATCGGGGTGCACTACGTGCGCCAAGAGCGTTTTGCCGGGGAAACCAAATACCCCTTGCGCAAAATGCTCACCTTTGCCCTAAACGCCATTACCGGCTTTAGCTACCTGCCCCTGCAACTGGCCACCTACCTGGGGTTTACCATTGCCGGGTTGAGCGCGGCGGGCGTGATTGTGGTCGCCATTGCCCGGCTGTCGGGCAACCAGGCCTTTTTTGGCCAGGCCACCACCCTGATCATGGTGCTGTTTTTGGGCGGCGTGCAGTTGATCTCTTTGGGCATCATCGGCGAGTATTTGGGCCGCATTTACGACGAGGTCAAGGGCCGGCCCATGTACGTGGTGAATGAAGCCGTAGGATTTGACCACTTAGAACAATAATCCAATAGAAAAAGGAACCCCACCTTGACCACCAAACCATTGGCCTTAACCGACCACTCCCTGATTGTCACCTTAAAAAACTTACGCGGCAACGTGCGCGGCTGCGTTTACACCGAACCGTTGTGGGGGATTCCCTACAACCTGTACGCGCCGTACGCCTCGGTGTATATGCTGGCCTTTGGCCTGGCCGACAGCCAGATTGGCCTGATTGCCAGCATTGGCCTATTCTGCCAGATATTTTGGGCCATGATGGGCGGCCCGATCACGGATAAACTGGGCCGCAAACGCACCACCCTTGTGTTTGACCTGATTGGCTGGAGCGTGCCTTGCCTCATCTGGGCCGTGGCCCAAAACTTTACCTATTTTTTGGTGGCCGCCATCATCAACAGCGTTTGGCGGATCACGTCAAACTCGTGGCAGTGCCTGATGGTAGAGGATACCGATCCCCGGCTGCTGGTTGACGTTTATTCCTGGGTTTACATAGCCGGGCTGATGGCCGCCTTTGTCTCCCCCTTTACCGGGCTGCTCATTGAGCAATTTAGCCTGATCCCCACCATGCGCGGCCTGTACCTGCTGGCTTTTGTGATGATGACGGCCAAGTTTGTCATCATGAACGCTCTGGTCACCGAAACCCAACAAGGCCAGGCGCGCATGCAAGCCACCCGGGGCCGGCCCGTGTTTGCCGTGCTGCGCGAGTATCCGGCCGTGATCAAACAAATCTGGCGCGCCCCGGCCACCCTGTTTACGGCCGGGCTGATGATCATTTTGGGCATTGGCATGCTGATCAATAACACCTTCTGGGCCATTTTGGTGACGGAAAAATTGCAGATCGCGCCCCAATACCTGGCTCTATACCCCTTTGCCAAATCCGTAACCATGTTGATGTTTTTCTTTCTGATCATGCCCCGGCTGCGCGGGCTGGACGTGCACCGGCCGATGATCGTTGGTTTTACGGGCCTGGCCCTCAGCCAGCTTCTCTTGATCAACATCCCCGTGCAACATTATTGGCTGCTGCTGGTGGCCACCGTTTTAGAGGGGTGCAGTATCCCCCTGGCCAGCACGCTGTTAGACAAGCTGCTTATTGTGACGGTAGACCCCTCGGAACGGGCCAGGATTATGGCCCTGTTGTACGTAACCGTGATTGTGTTCACCACTCCCTTTGGTTGGATTGCCGGGCAAATGTCGGAGGCCAATCGCAACTTGCCCTTTGCGCTCAATATTGTCCTGCTCAGCCTGGCCGGGCTGCTCGCTTACCTGGCCGGGCGACTGGCCAAACGCCAGGTTGAACAGCCTACTCCCCTGGAATTTGACATCCCGGCCGGGCAGGATTATAAATGACCGGGCCATTTTTAACCTGACGAAGGACGAATGACGAACGACCAACTTGGGTCATTGGTCGTTGGTCCTTCATCAAAATTAACCGATAATTTTAGCCAACAGGAGGATACAATGCTGTATTTAGCGGCAAACAATCGTTACGACTCAATGCGCTACAATCGCTGCGGCCAGAGTGGGCTGCTGCTGCCGGCTGTTTCATTGGGTCTGTGGTACAACTTTGGCGGGGTGGACCCGTTGGAAAACTGCCGGGCCATGCTGCGCCGGGCTTTTGATTTGGGCATTACCCATTTTGACCTGGCCAACAACTACGGCCCCCCGCCCGGCTCCGCCGAAAAAACCTTTGGCCAGATTTTTAAAGACGATTTTGTCCCTTACCGGGACGAACTCATCATCTCCAACAAAGCCGGTTATTACATGTGGCCCGGCCCCTACGGCGAATGGGGATCGCGCAAGTATCTAATCGCCAGTTGCGATCAAAGCCTGAAACGCACCGGCCTGGATTATTTTGACATCTTCTACAGCCATCGCCCCGATCCCAATACCCCCCTGGCAGAAACCATGGGCGCGCTTGATTATATTGTGCGCAGTGGCCGGGCGCTGTACGCGGGCATCTCCACTTACAATCCCGCTCAAACCCGGGAGGCGGCCAAAATACTGCGGCAATTGGGCACGCCCTGCCTCATTCACCAACCTCGCTACAATATGTTTGACCGCTGGATTGAGGACGGCCTGCTTGAAGTGCTGGCCGAAGAAGGCATTGGCTGCATCTGTTTTTCGCCGTTAGACCAGGGCATTTTAACCGACAAATACCTGGGCGGTATCCCCGACGATTCACGCGCCGAAAAATTAGACGGCAACTTCAACTGGGGAGATAGAGTGACCGAAAGTAGAATAGCCAAAGTGCAAAAGCTCAATGAAATTGCCCAGGCTCGCGGCCAAACCATGGCTCAACTGGCCGTTGCCTGGGTGCTGCGCCGGCCGCAAATGACCTCGGCCCTGGTGGGGGCCAGCCGGGCCAGTCAAATTGAAGACAGCGTGGCCGCGCTGAAAAATCTTGAGTTTGCCCCTGAAGAGCTACAGGCCATCGAAAAGATTCTGGCAGAATAAAGCCAATATTTCATCAGGGCGACCGGTCGGTCGCCCTGATCTCCATTCTGTAGGCCGTATCACCCCCAAACTATATTATCTGTTTAGCCAGCCAGGCCTCCAGCACCCGGCGGTGTTTGGATTCCAATTTGGTGAGGGGCCGTTTTAACCGCATCAGGGCTTTGGCCGCGGCAAAGCTCAAACCCTCTTCCCGCATCAGGTAGGCCGCCACCAGCGTGGCCGAGCGGCCCCGCCCTTTGGCGCAATGGACCAGCACCACGCGGCCATCGTTAACCTGGGTTTTGATCCAATCAACGGCCCGGGTAATGGTCATTTCATCGGGCACGGTAACATCCGGCACCCGGTATTGCACGTAGGTGATGCCGTGCCGGTCATAAAAAGTGGTTTCATCCTCCCGCTCGGCGCGAATGTTGACCACGGCGGTAATTTTTTGAGCCAAAATAACGGCATAATCACGAGGATAAGTGGGCGCGCCGCCCAACCATAGTTGGGGCGTAACTTCTGAAAACCAGAGATGGCCCAAAATTCTTTCGTAGGTAAAGCGAATGGCCGGGTAAAATTTATCAAAGCCCCGGTGAAACAGGCCCAGTTGGTGAGGGGACGGCATGAGAAAGGCTCCTAAAATAGATTTCAGGCATCATAACCCTGAACAGTATTTTTGTCCATTGGGCGTGTTTTTCCTTCTGACCAAAATTTTTGACGATAGAGACAGGATGTCTACCCAATGGCCTAAAAATGGAAACACAACCGTTACTATAGCGGTATTGACGGGGAGAAGAATAAGGGGGTATAATCAGGAAAAGAGGTAAAAATGCCAACCGAGAGTCTAGATCCCTCCAAATACGTGATCCTGATTGTAGACGACGAGGCCATAGCCCGAGACATTTTTGAAGGATACCTGGCGGCTGAAGGGTATCACCTTGTTTCGGTGAACAGCGGCTGGCAGGCCCTAAAGTATCTTGAGCAGAATCAAGTGGACCTTGTTTTGCTAGATGTGATGATGCCCCACATGGATGGCTTTGAAGTGTGCACGCGCCTCAAAAGCAATGCGCGTTGGCGGCAGATCCCTGTAATTCTGACCACAGCTTTTTGGAATCAGGAACAAATGGACCGCGGTGTGGCCGCCGGCGCCGAGAGCTTTTTGCCCAAGCCCGTTAACGGCAATGTTTTGCGAACGCAAATTCGCTTACTATTACAGCCCCAATAACTCCTCAGCCAAAATTGCCTATTGCGGTATGTCATTCCTAAGCGTCCAGCACCTCGCGCACTTTAAGCGATAGGGCCACCGGGGAAAAAGGTTTTTGCAAAAAAGTTGCGCCTGCATCTAAAATGCCGTATTGGGCAATCGCCTCATCCACATACCCCGACATATAGAGCACTTTGATCTCCGGGTGGATAGCACGCAAGTGTTGGGCCACGTCGTGCCCGTTCAAACCGCCGGGCATAACCACATCCGTCAGGAGCAGATGAATAGTCTGGTTGGCCTGTTCACAAACTTTGAGCGCTTCCCGGCCATTACGAGCTTCCAAGATCTGGTAGCCATCTTGCCGCAGGGCCTGACGCGCCAACTCCCGCACCATGTCGTCGTCTTCAACCAGCAAAATGGTTTCTGTCCCTTTTTGAGATTGGGCCAGGGCTTGATCCGAATCAGTAACCTCGGCAGCCTGGCGCAGGCGGGGCAGATAAATTTGAAACGTGGTCCCCTGTCCCACTCGACTGGTCACGGAAATGTAGCCCTGGTTTTGTTGGACAATGCCATAGACAGTGGCTAAACCCAGACCCGTGCCTTTATCTTTTTCTTTGGTGGTAAAAAAAGGCTCAAAAATATGAGAGCGCGTTTCTTCATCCATCCCAATGCCCGTGTCGCTAATGGTCAGCATAATGTACATGCCCGGTTTCAGGCCAATATGCCGGCCGGCGTACTCTTTATCCACTTTCAACTGGCTTGTTTCTATGGTTAATTTTCCCCCCTGGGGCATCGCGTCGGCGGCGTTGACCACCAGATTCATGATAATCTGCTCCACTTGCCCGGCGTCTGCTTTGACGCGACCTGATGACGGGTCGAGATGGGTGATCAACTCAATATCTTCACTCACCAGCCGCCGGAGCATTTTGTTTAAATCGGTGATGACCACATTGAGGTCCAGCACCACCGGCTGAATCACCTGCTGGCGACTGAAGGCCAGCAGTTGGCGGATCAAGGTTGAGGCCCGTTCACCGGCCTTGTGAATTTGTTCAACATCTCTGTATTGGGGGTCATTTTTATCCAGATGGCGATTCAGGAGCAACTCACTATAGCCGGTAATCACGGTGAGCAAATTGTTAAAGTCGTGGGCCAGGCCCCCGGCCAACCGGCCAATGGCCTCCATTTTTTGCGACTGGCGGAGTTGATCTTCTAACTGCCGGCCCTGTTCATCCAACCGCACCCGCAGCAGCGCCCCGGTCACTTGCTCGGCCACCCGCCGGGCCAGGCTGATTTCTTCATGGGAAAAGGAGCGTGGTTTTAGGGTGTTGATATTCAGGCTGCCAACCATTTCTTGGTCCACAATAAGAGGCAGAACCAGCAAGGAGGCCGTATGATATTGCTGAAATAGATCACGGAATGAAGCCAGCCGGGGATCATTTTTAACGTCCTCCACCACCAGGGGAGTTTTGCCGGTTAAAAAATCTTGAACAAGAGACGGGTTTTTAATAGGAATACTTTTGTTCAATAAGGCGATGGGTTGATCTTTGGCTTGATAACCGGCCACAATAGTCACCACAGAATGGTCCTGGTTTAACAAGATGGCCGTAGCTTGAGGAACATCAAAGGCCAAAGCCAATTCCCGGCAAACCGTGTCCAGAATAGTGGCCGTATCAGAACTGGTGGCGGTAGCGGCAATAACCCGGTTGAGCAGGTCCAGTTCGCGGTTGCGGCGGTAAATTTCTTCTTCGGCCTGTTTTCGCTCGCTAATATCCTGGACCATGCCTTCGCAAAACAAAACTTCTCCTTGCGCATTTTGGATAACCCGGCCATTGAGATTAATGGTAATGTGTTTGCCATTTTTCTTTTGCCAGACTAATTCGAAACTTTTTATCATCTTTCTGGCCTGGATCTGGTCAAGGACAGATTGAAATTGATCCGCATGCACATAAACCTCTTTTTCCAGGTTCAGGGCAAGCACTTCTGCTTTAGAGCCATAGCCCAACATTTGCACCAACGCCGGGTTGGCGTCAATAAACCCCTCTCCGGGTTTGTAACGGAAAATTCCCTCCAGGGCATTTTCAAAAATTGAGCGGTAACGTTCTTCGCTGGCTTGCAAAGCCACAAACGCTTGTTGGTTTTTTTGTTCTAACTCAATCTTCTCAAAACAACGGTTCAGGGTGGCGGTTAATTCCTCGGGAAATATGGGTTTGCGCAAATAATCATAAGCCCCATATTGTAAGGCTCTTACGGCGTTTTCAACGTTGGCGTAGGCCGTCATGATAATGCACAGCAGGGGGGGATATTTTTGTTTGAGTATGGTTAACAGATCAAGCCCGCTGGCCTGGCCCAGCCTAATATCGAGCAAGGCCACATCAGGAACAAAGGCTTTAGCTTCTAACAACGCATCATTGCTATTATTGGCAATTTTAGTCAGATAGTCTTCTGCTTCCAAAAGATCGTGCAATGAGTCGGCAAAATCAATATCGTCGTCTACAATCAGCACGCGGCGCTGCCCAGGCAGGCCAAGTTTCTGTTCAACAAGACCAAGGGGGGAAGATTTAGTTTTTTTCATCTGTAATACTTCTGATAGCTTGTAATAAATCTTTGGGATCAAAGGGTTTGATAAAACAACCGGAAACCGACATTGTTTTTAGTTTATCAATATTGGCGGCTTCTTCAACGGCATAACCGGTAATAATGATGGTGGGTAAAACGCGATTATGTTTCTTTAGGGTCAGGTAGACTTCCAAACCGCTCAGAACGGGCAGCTTTAGGTCAAGAATCAAAAGGTCAATATTATTGGCCAATATTCTATCTACCGCTTCCTGGCCGGTGTGAGCCACCACCACCAGATAGCCGGATGCTGCTAAAAATTCTTCCAGGCTGTCAATAAAATCTTGATCGTCGTCGGCCAGAAGAATGATGCCGTTTGGCTTTACTTTTTCCAGTAAAGCCAACAATTTGGAGATCTCAAGTGGTTTATGCAACACGCCCATCGCGCCGTTTTTAATAGCCTGGCTTAAGAGTTGTTCCACACTGTAGCCGGTCATCATCACCACTTTGGCTTGGGGATTGATCCGGCGAATTTCAAAAAAGCTCTCCAGGCCATTCATGCCGGGGAGCCTGACATCCATAAAGGTAAGGTCGTAGTTTTGCCGACGAAATTTTTCGATGGCGGTTTCGCCGTCAAAAGCCAGGTCAACTTGATACCCTTCTTCTGCCAGAATATCGGCCAGGCTTTCGGCAAAATCCTGGTTGTCGTCAACAATAAAAATTCTTAATGGTTTCATTTAATCTTGATCTCTTGTCTGTTCAAGTAAAGTATTTGGGTGTGTTTCTTGTCCAAAAAGCAAGGATGCAACTGCTAAGGCGCCAAGGGAAGCCATAAAATTATTTGGGTGCCCTGGCCAACGTGACTGATAATCTCAATTTCACCGTGATGCTGCTTCATGATTTCTTTTACCACCGGCAAGCCTAACCCCACCCCAAACCCCTTGGTGCTGTAAAGGGGTTCAAAAATATGAGGGATTATCTCCGGCGCAATGCCGGGGCCACTATCTGAGATTGATATTTTTAAACGTTGACCGACCACGGCTGCTTGGATACCCAAAATCAGCGGCGTTTTGTTGTTTTTTTGTTTGGTATATTCTAGCATTGCTTGGCAGGCATTGTCAAAGAGATTGATAATCACGCGCCGGAAACGTTGAGGATCTAACCATATTTTTGTGCCGGCGTTCAACTCGCGGACAAGCGTAATACCCGCCGGGAATTCTTGTTCGTCCAGAAATTGGTTCAGCCAATCATCAAAACAAACCTGTTGTAAATCCAGTTCACCTATCCGGGTATAATCAAGAAGTTCAATAATAATATTGTCACAACGGGTGATGTTGCGCTCGATACGATCCAGGGCTTGTTCAACGCCAAGTCCTTTGTCACGTGTTTTTCGATCAAGGGCAAAGGCTGAAGCACGAATGGTAGCCAGAGGGTTGCGAATTTCGTGGCTGACGGTGGCGGTCAATTTACCCAGGGTAGCCAACCGTTCCTGGCGGAGTAGTTCGGCTTGCGCGGCTTTTAAGTCTGCGTTTAATTTAGCCAGTTCTTGCGCCCTTTCTGCTTCTGCTTGTCGAAGTTCATGTTCTATCTGATAGAGTTGGGCATTGGTTAGCGCCACAGCTATTTGGTTGGCCAGGGAACGCAGCAAATTGGCGTCTTCCTCGCTCAATCCGCTTAACTTGTCCGATTGCACATCCAGCACCCCCACCACCCGTTTCTCCTTGACAATAGGTACGGCCATTTCAGAAAGGGTTTGGGGCAAGAGGGGATTGGACAACCAGGTGGGGTCCTCTTGTACATTTTCTGAAATAACAATCTGTCCCTCGCGTACGGCCCGGGCTACCAAACTGGTAGATGCAGCCAACGGGATGTGATGTCCCTGGCGTTTCATTGCTTCGCCTGCCCGGCCGTAACCCTCGGCCAAAACCAGCGCATCCTGGCCTTCGTTGAGCAAGTAGATGTGGACGTGGTAATAATTAAATGTCTCTTTGGTTAAGGTGACAATCTGGCGCAACAGGTCGTTTAACTGCAAAATCCCGGTCAATTGCTGGCTGATAACATTGACGGTGTTCAAGGCGACGGCCTTTTCAGCCTTTAGCTGATTGGTTCTTGCCCTTAACTGTAACCGATAGATGAATAGAACGAGGCCAAACCCGGCCAGGACGCTGATGGTATAAAACCACCACGTTTGCCACCAGGGCGGGGTAATGGTGATTTTAATGGCCTTGCCTTCCTCATTCCAAACCCCATCATTATTGGAGGCTTTGACCCGGAAAGTATACGCGCCGGGGTTCAGGCTGGTGTATGTCGCAAAGCGCCGGGTGCTATCCACATAATTCCAATCCTGATCAAAACCTTCCAGTTTGTAGGCATACTGGTTTTTCTTGGGCGCGCGATAATTCAAGGCGGCAAATTCAAAGGAGAAGACGGATTGCTGATATGATAGCGTGATTTCGTCAGTCTCATTGACAACCTGTTGCAGGGGCGAGTCTTCTTCCCCAATCGGCACCGGGTGGTTGAATATCTGGAAACCGGTCAACACTACCGGCGGAACGTAGGGGTTATCGCGCAGTTGATCGGGGTAGAAAGCGTTCAGCCCATTCATCCCGCCAAAGTAGAGTTTGCCGTCAGCGTCTCGGTAGGCCGCACGCGGAATAAAATCATTACTTTGCAAGCCATCACTCTTGTCATAATTCTTGAATGTTTCACTGCGCGGGTCAAAGCGGGCAAGGCCGCTGCCCTGCATGCCCACCCACAGATTCCCTTGCGCATCGCCAACAACACTGGCGAGCGCTTTGCTCGCCAGGCCCTGCTGTTCGGTGTAGTGGGTAAAGATTTCTGTTTGAGGGTCGAACTTCTCCAGTCCTTTGGGGGTGGCCAGCCACAGCACCCCGGCTGAATCTAGATAAATATGTGATACATTATCATCAATCAAGCTATTGAGGTCGTCGGGGTCGTGAAGATAATGGGTAAATGTTTCCGTCTCAGGATCAAACTTGTTCAAGCCTCCCGAAATGGTCCCGATCCACAACTGGCCCGCCGGGTCTTCGGCAAAGGCCAGAACGTTGTTGTCAGAGATGCTGTGGGGGTTTTCAGGGTCGGCTTGATAATGGCGAAAACTATCTGTGGCCGGATCGTATCGGTCCAGTCCTTTGCCAATGGTGCCCACCCACAGACGCCCGCTCCGGTCGGCATACAGCCCGGCAACCCAATTCTCGCTCAGGCTGGCGGGATTGGCGGGATCATGGATATACTGTGTGAATTTTCCGCTCGTTTGGTCATACCGATTGAGGCCTTTCATGGTGCCAATCCAGAGGTCGCCTGTAGCATCCTCAGTCATTGCGAAGACCGAATCGTTGCTCAAACTATGGAGGTCTGCCGGGTCGTGGCGATAATGCTCAAAGTAGCCCGTGACCGGATCGAACTTATTCAGCCCGCCGCCTACAGAAGCAACCCACAATGTGCCCGAATGATCCCGAAGAATTGACCAGATGGCGCCCGGGCTTAGGCTAGTGGGATCATCAGGGTTATGTTGATACAACTCAAACTTGGCCGCAGCCCGGTCCAGCCGGTTGACCCCGTCACTCAAGGTGGCAATCCAGAGAGCGCCGGACCGGTCGGCGTAAATGGTCGAGACCCAATCCCCATGAAAGCCATACGGGGCGTTGGAATTGTAGGGGACCTGCCTAAACGTTTTTGTTTGCGGGTCAAAGATGTTCAACCCACCCCCTGCGGTGCCGATCCACATCTCTCCGGAAGCGTCTAAATATAGCTCGGAGATATCATCACTGCTCAAACTCTGCGGATCGGCCGGGTTGTGGTGATAATGGGTAAATTGTCCGGTCGCCGGATCAAAGTAGTCCAGTCCAGCCTTTGTGCCAATCCAAAGGCTGCCGGTAGCTTCGACAGCTATAGCCTCGACGTTATCATAAATCAGGCTGTTGGGATTCTGCGGGTCATTTTGATAGGGGGTGAATTGCCCGCTGGCCGGGTCAAACTTGTTCACCCCACCTCCAAACGTGCCCAGCCAGAGCTGTCCAGAGGCATCTTCGACCATCGTTTTCACTATATCAGAACTCAAACTGTGAGGGTCATTAGGATCGTGTTGATAGTGAAAGAATTGTTCGCTGGCTGGATCAAACCTATTTAAGCCGCCCTCGGTTCCAAGCCAGAGGCGCCCGCTTTTATCTTCCAAAATAACATTAACTCGATTGTGGCTCAAGCTGGAGGGATCATCAGGGTTGTGCAAATAGCGGGTAAACTGTTCGGTGGTTCGGTCAAAAACATTCAAGCCGCCGTTCCAGGTCCCCACCCATAACACGCCCTGGCGGTCTACATAGAGCCGGCCAAAACTTTCTGTACTGATGCTGTGCGGATCGTTCGGGTCGTTACGAAAGGTTGTGAAGGTATAGCCATTATAGCGAGAAAGCCCATTGCTGGTGGCAAACCACATAAAGCCTTGTTGATCTTGCACAATGCTCCGCACAGTGAGCGATGGCAATCCCTCCTCCGGGGTGAGATACTCGAAGCGGAAGTTTTTTACGCTGGTAGGTTCTGGCGGCGTATCGCCGCCTTGAGCGTAAAGCGGCATGGGAGCAGCCAGGGGCAACCAAAGCATAAGCCCGGTTAATAAGGGGAGTAACAAGATTTTACTTTTGCGTTTCATGCTCAATATCTCCTAAAATTCACTAAGGTAATGGCAGCCATATCACCACCTGTGTTCCTCTCCCCATTTCACTATTGAGCTCAATCTTGCCCCCGTGTTGTTTAACAATGCCCTGAACCACCGGCAGCCCCAAACCCACGCCAAAACCCTTGGTGCTGTACAGCGGCTCAAAAATGTGCGGCATCATTTCTGGCGGGATGCCGGGACCGGTATCTATTATGGATAATTTGATCTGTTCGGCCACCACCTCCGTTTGGACACGCACTATTTTTTCCAATTGATTTGGTTTCGACTCTTCCTGAAGGGCCTGACAGGCATTATCAACCAGGTTAACAATAACCCGCCGAAAGCGTTCCGGGTCAAGCCACACCTCCACACCGGCGGCCAGGTTAACCGAAAGCGTAATGTCCGCGGGAATGATTTGTTCGGCAAGCATCTGATTGAGCCAATCATCAAAAAAGACAAGCCGCGAATCCAGTTCGCCCAGCCGGGTATAATCAAGCAGTTCAGTAATAATATTGTCACAACGGCTGACATTACGCTCGATGCGGTCCAGGGCGCGTTCAACGCCAAGTCCTCTGTCGCGGGTTTGTCGATCAAGGCTAAAGGCCGAAGCGCGAATGGTGGCCAGGGGATTGCGAATTTCATGGCTGACAGTGGCCGTCAATTTCCCCAGCGTAGCCAAACGTTCCTGGCGGAGTAATTCGGCTTGAGTCGCTTGTAAGTCCGCATTTAACCTGGCCAATTCCTCCGCCCTTTCTGCTTCTGCCTGCCGCAGGGCCTGTTCTGTTTGATAGAGTTGGGCATTGGTCAGCGCCACCGCAATCTGGTTGGCCAGGGAGCGCAGCAAATCTTTATCCGCTTCATCCAGACCGGCCACCTGGTTGGATTGCACATCTAGCACCCCGATGACTTTCTCTTCCGCGATAATAGGCACAGCCATCTCAGAATGGGTGTCGGGCAGCAAAGGGTTGGGCAGCCAATCCGGGGCCTGGCGCACATCGTTAACCAGCACAATTTCACGCCGTCGGGCGGCCCCAGCCACCAGACTGGTTGGCGCATCCAGGGGAATTTGATGCCCCTGCTGTTTCATTTTGGCGCCGGCTGCTCCGTAACCTTCGGCCATGATCAATGTTTTGCCTTCTGCGGGCAGTAAATAGATGTGCACGTGGTAATAGCCAAACGTTTCTTTGGTCATAGCGACCACCTGGCGCAGCAGCGTGGGCAGGTCCAGGATGCTGGTTAACTGTTGGCTGATTTCGGCCACGGTTTCAATTTGCCGGGTTCGCCTGGCGACCCGCTGTTCGAGTTCGGCGTTAAGTGTGCGAATCTCTTCCTCGGCCCGCACCCGCTCGGTGATGTCGCGGATCGCGGTTGCCCTGACCACTTTCCCATGGAAAGGAATGGTTTTGGCCCGGATTTCTATGGGAAACGTAGAGCCATCTTTTTTAAGGGCTACCGCTTCATAAGGTTTTTCGTGTCCTTCTTGAATATGTTTTAGCACAAATTCATGATATTCTGGCGCTATGGTTTTTACAAGGGAATCCGTCATCCCTATAAGCTCAGAGTGTTCATAGCCATGCATCTGCGAAAACTGCCTGTTCACGTCCAAAATTTCGCCCCTATCATGAATAATAATCCCTTCAAAGGAAACCTCATCGGCGAATATACGAAATCTATCCTCGCTCTCCCGTAAAGCCTCCTCTGCCTGCTTGCGTTCGGTGATATCTTCCATAATTGATGCCCACCGGTATACTTCACCTGCCTCGTTTCGAACCGGAAAACTTCGGCTCGATACCCAACGCACGCTGCCATCCAGGTGGATGATGCGGTGTTCTGTGTCAAAGGGTACACTCCCGGATCGTTGCTCAATCGCCTTGAGCACACCCTCCCTATCGTCAGGGTGAATGGCATCTCTCATAATGTCCGGATTCTCATAAAAGTCCTCGCAGGTTCGCCCGGTTAATTCCTCAAAGGCGGGATTCACGTAGAGCACCTGACGGGTTTGGGCATCGCGCAACCAGACGATTTCCCGCAGTGATGAGGCGATTTGCCGAAGTCTTTCTTCGCTCTCCCGTAAGGCTTGTTCCGCCTGCTTGCGCTCAACGATTTGCTGTTCCAGGTCATTGATGAGGCGTCGCAATTTCCCGGTCATATTATTAAAAGCACCGGCTAAAATGCCCAACTCGTCCGGCCGGGTGATCTCCACTTGCTGCGACAAATCACCGGCGCTGATAGCCTCGACTGTAGCGGCCATAGCCTGAATAGGCCGGATGATTTGGCGCACAATCAGAAAGCCCAGGATGCCGGATATCAAAAACACTGCCATAATCAGAATAATGGTGATAAAAACAGTATTGATGGCCAGGGCCAAAGCGTCAAGCACCGTTTGTTCGGCAACAATGTTGAATTCCTGCTCACCAAAACGAGTCGGAACCACCGCCAGAACGGCGCTTGAGCCGGTAAAACCAGGTTGAATGCCATCCTGGGCAGGCGCGGCAAAGGTGGTGCCGCGCAACACCACCGAAGGGTTACGGTGAGCCACAACTTTGTCCTGGGCATCCACAATGTAGACGCTTTGGCCCGGATCAACGCGTATCTCCGCAATTAAATCCCAGATTTTTTTGATCCGAACCTTGGCAACAAGAACCCCCTCTACCAGGCCGGTGCGCACGTTAAGCAAGGGCACGGCAATGGTCATCAATGGCTCGCCGGTAACTTCATCAAAGCGGACAGGACTGTAGTAAACCTCGTTCGTGGTTTGGGGAATGATAAACTCGTTGGCTTGAGAGTAATGGCCCGGAGTGGTAGAAGAAAGGCCCAGGCGAGAAAGATGAATTTGCTCTTGTCCCTGCCTATCAAGCAAGACCAGTTCTTCATAAACATCTTGCGACATAAGCAAAGTTAAGAGGTTGTGTTGCCCGTTCTGATTTAACCCCGGCCACATTTGCGCTTTGCTCACCAGGCGTAATTCGTTTTCCAACTCATCAAAGAAGGCTGTTACCTCGGTGGCCACCCGCCACGACACCTCGCGCTGCAAGTTAAGCGCCAGCTGCTTTTGGGTGATGAAACTTTGCCAGGCCAAAATAACCCCCACCAGCAACAAAGGACCAATGGCCAAACCGGTGAAGGCTACGGTCAAACGTGTCCGAATACTGCGGCGCATTCCATCTCCTTTTCCAGGCAACCCTGCCCCCTGATTTTAAACCAGCCTAACTTTGGGCCTTTTATGTTCATGGTGCGCTTTGTGATAAAAAACCCTTTTGATTCCAGCTTGTCCGGGATAGAGTTTTTATAATTTTAGCGAATGATGGTGTCTGCCTGAAGCAAGATTTCGTCCGGTATATTCAGGCCGATAGCTTTGGCTACTCTTAAATTAATCATCAAGTGAAACTCGGCCGTTTCTACCGGCAAATCGGCCGGTTTGATGCCCCGCAAGATTTGGTCGGCCAGGCGGGCTGCTTGCTTTCCAGAAACACTTTGCTTGGCGCCAAAAACCGTCAAGGTGTTATTATCCTGCGCAGCATCAATGCTGGCGCCCGAAGTAGGCAATTGAAGCTCAATCGCCGCCTGCATAAGATCAAACGTGTGAGTACCAACCAGAGTGTCGGGAAGGAGAAAAATGGCATCGGCTTCCGGGGGGATATTTTCAATGGCAGCCGAAACTTCCTCAGGGTTGCGGACCTCGGGCGTGATGAGATCAACGCCAAGTTGGGCGGCGGCTATACGTACTGTTTTCAGCGCCGATACAGGCGCCGGATCATCGGGATTATAAGGCACATAGATTTGTTCAATGCCGGGCGCTATGCGTATTAACCATTCCAAACGTCGCCCCTCTTGAGCGCCAAAGGTGATGCCGGTGATATTCCCGCCGGGCTGCCTGAGACTATCCACCAGGCCGGCCCCCACGGGATCAACCAGGGACGTAAAGACCACGGGTATATTAGTATTGGCTGTGGCTTGCTGTACCGCCTGGGTAGCAGCGGTGGTGGTGGACAGAATCAAATTGACATCTGCTGCCACCATTTCTGGCAACACCGCATTAAGCTCATCCATTGTGATGTTTTCCTCACCAATATAGGTGACATTTTCACCTTCAATGTAGCCTAACTCAAGCATACCTTCCTTGAAACCTTCCACTGTGTCGTCTAAAGCCGGCAGGATATTAACCACACCAATGGTGAAGGTTTGACCTGGTGTTGCGCCGCCACAGGCCGGCAGCAGCAGGCTAACGACCAATAAACTAAAAAGT
The DNA here is from genome assembly GCA_016931895.1 of Anaerolineae bacterium. NCBI lineage: Bacteria > Bacillati > Chloroflexota > Anaerolineae > Anaerolineae bacterium. The sequence continues at coordinate 2,930 of JAFGDY010000136.1, read as the reverse complement.
ATGGGTAAATGTTTAAAATATTGGCTATGCTTCATTTTTTTCATCCTCTGCCGGGCACAAACGCGAGGATGCAAGCAAAGGCAGCCACACAATCATTTGAGTGCCCCGGCCAACTTCACTATTCACCTCAATTTCGCCTTCGTGCTGTTTGACAATATCGTTGACAATGGGCAGCCCCAAGCCCACGCCAAAACCTTTGGTGCTGTAGAGCGGCTCAAAGATACGCGGCCTCACCTCCGGCGGGATACCGGCGCCGTTATCTATAATTGATAGTTTAATTTTTTTGTCTTCTACCGCCGATTGAATCCGCACAATTGCCTCTGGTCGCTCCGGGCTTGATTCTGCGGGCATGGCCTGGCAGGCATTGTCAACCAGGTTGACAATCACCCGCCGGAAACGTTCCAGGTCAAGTAACACGTCCACGTTGGCGGCCAGGTCAACCGCAAGGGTGATGTCTGCGGGAATGATTTGTTCGGCGAGCACTTGCTTTAGCCAAGCATCAAAACAAACGGTTTGTAGGTTTAGCTCCGGGCTACGGGTGTAATCAAGCAGTTCGGCGATAATATTATCGCAGCGGGTAACGTTGCGTTGAATACGATCCAGGGCAAGTTCAACGCCAAAACCTTTATCGCGCATTTTACGATCAAGGGCAAAGGCTGAAGCGCGGATAGTGCTCAAGGGGTTGCGAATTTCATGGCTAACAACAGTGGTTAACTTGCCCAATGCGGCCAGCCGGGCCTGGCGAACCAATTCCGCCTGCGCTTTTTCCAATTCGCGCGTTCGCTCTTTAACCAGTTCCTCCAACCGCTCCCGATACTGTTTTAGTTCTTCCTGGGTTTGCTTGTAATCGGTAATATCTTCGCAGGTGCCCAGCACGCCAATTACCGCGCCGTCGGCATTGCGCAACTGAACCTTACTGGTGCGCAGCCATCCTGTGGAGCCGTCGGGCCGGGTTTGCGGCTCTTCAAAATTTAGCTTGGCTTGACCCGACTCAATCACCTGGCGATCGTCGGCCCGATACCGTTCGGCTTCTTCCGGCGGGAAAAAATCAAAGTCGTTTTTGCCAATAATTTCGTCCGGCGAACTCAGACCTTGAGCTTCGGCCCCAAGCTGGTTACAGCCCAGAAAGTTAAGCGCTTTGTCTTTCCAGAAAACGCGAGCCGGGAAGTGGTCTAAAATGAGTTGTAACATCTGCTGAGATTCTTTCAGCGCCTCCTCGATTTGTTTGCGTTCGGCAACCTCGCAGGCCAATTCATCATTGGTCTGTTGTAACTGCCGGTTAAGCTGCCTGGCTTCTTTAAACGCTATGGTCAGCTCTTGGGTTTGCTCTTGCACTTTTTGCTCCAGGCGCCGGGTCAATTGGCGCAGCCGCAGGTGGGCGCTAATTCTGGCTAAAACTTCCTGGTTTTGGATGGGTTTGGTGATGTAATCTACCGCCCCTGCCTCAAACCCCCTAATCTTGTCGGCGGTGTTAGATAGGGCGGTCAAAAAAATAATGGGGATATCCTTGAGTGTTGGCTCTGCTTTTAAGCGGCGGCAGGTTTCAAAGCCATCCAGGCCCGGCATCATCACATCAAGCAGGATAAGATCAGGTTGGCTACGCCGGGCCACATCCAGCCCCCTTTCCCCGGAACGGGCGGCCAGGGGTTTAAAGCCCGCCCCTTGCAGATAGCTTACCAGCGCCTTTAAAGTGGGCGCGTCGTCGTCAATGATCAGGATGGTATGGTCTGCGTGATTCAACGCCATATTTACGTGTCCTTTGGCATGTATTGTTTGATGAAGGTGATGATCTGTTCATCTTCCATATCGGCGGCCAGTTGTTGTAACCGCTGCGCAAATGGTCCCCAGCTTGTTTCGCGTTCGGCAAGCCGGACGGCAAGCTTTTCTAGGCCCACCAGATCGCCTGTTAAGGCCAGTTTTAATAGGCTCGCCAGTTCCTCTTGCGGGGGCGCAACCAGTTCGCCGCGGAGCATGGCCGCTTCTTCGGTGAGGGGAGCTTCCCTCGACCGGAAAATCAGGTTTAGCTCAAACCAAAAGGTGCTGCCCTGGCCTATTTTGCTTTCAACCTGTATCTGGCCGCCCATGGCGCCAATTATCCTCTGGCTGATGGCCAACCCCAGGCCGGTTCCCTCAGCGCGATGCTGCATGTCGCTGACCTGTTCAAAAGGCTGGAAGATATTTTCCAGTTGTTTCGGCGCTATGCCAATGCCGGTATCGGTAATGTCAAAACGAATCCTGGCCTGGGCCTCCTGGTCTTTGGCGGCTGTGGCCCGCTCAAGGGCCTGCACGCGGAAAGTAACCTGGCCGGAATCGGTAAATTTTACGGCATTACCGAGCAAATTGAGCAGAACCTGGCGCAGTTGTTTTTCATCGGCTTTAACCACGTTGGGCAGGGGGGGCTGGGCCTGGTAAACAAACAAAATATCTTTTTCCTCCGCCCGCATCCGCACAATGCCGGCCACGCCTTCCAGAAAGTTTGTGAATTGAAAGTTGGTGGGCTGAAGTTCTATTTTACCCGCTTCAATTTTGGCCAAGTCTAAAATATCGTTGATCAGGGTCAACAGATGTTGGCCGCTTTGTTGAATGATATTCAAACCTTCTTTTTGCCGCCGGTTCAGGTTTGGGTCTTGCTTGATAATTTGGGCGTAACCCAAAATACCGTTGAGCGGGGTGCGTAGTTCATGGCTCATATTCGCCAGAAATTGACTCTTGGCCTGGCTGGCTACCTCAGCCGCCCGTTGGGCTTCCAAGGCCCGTTCTTTGGCAATCTCTAAATCCCGTGTTCTTTCATTGACCAACATCTGAAGCTGCTGCCTTTGGGCGTTGATGGTTCTGATCCGGACGGTGAAGAATCCCAGCACAAGGGCCAATACGCCCAGCCCCACCAGGCTTCTAAACCACCACGTTTGCCAAAACGGCGGCACCACCGT
>JAFGDY010000135.1 GCA_016931895.1 Anaerolineae bacterium | reverse complement strand
TAGCCCCAACGGGGCTTTCCTATCCCAGTTGCCCCCCTCTGGGGGGCTTCCTAATGCCTCCCGCTATGCGGGAGGTTGATTACTTGCCCGGCTGTTGAGCCGGTCACTTCCGCGCGAACGGAGCCAACCGGCGCTCAATGTACGGGAGCATATTGACCTTGAAAGTTATCGCATTCAACAAACATCAAGCGGCCCCATCAAATTAAAACAAGGGGAAGGTAAACTCGATCCACTATCGGAACACCCCGACCGGGCCGGTGAAGATGAAGAACAGTCGCCCCTCAGCCAAATTATTGCGGAGTTAAACGAGCGTTTTGGTACAGAATTTGATGAAGGAGACAAAGTCTTTTTTGCCGAACTCAAAACCCGGATGGCCAATCATGAAGGTATCCAGCACAGCGCCCAGGTCAATACCCGTGACCATGTGCGTTTACTCTTTGAATCTCTCTTTCCCGGTGTGCTGCAAACAATGATCGATTCTAACTTTGATCTCTACAAACGCATCAACGATGAAGCCGACTTTCGCAAAATCGTTATCGCTATGCTCTTTGAAGAGGTTTACAAAGAGCTTAAGGTGGGTCAAGATTAATAGAGGAAAATCTCATCAACCTGTCACAGTCATACGCTGGAGCAACGATTAGGGTCTTGAGCAATGATAAGTATCGTTTTACAAACCGTTCAAAGGCGGGTAAACTATCGTCAGGTAAAAAGGAGTCAAACTATGAGCCTCAAAACCTATCCCGTAGAGTTGCCGGAATCGGCCTTTTCAGCCTTACGCAAAGCTCCGGCGGAATTTGTACAAGAAATGAAATACGCCGCCGTGGTCAAATGGTACGAAGCCGGCATCATCACCCAAGATAAAGCGGCTGAAATCGCCGGATTGTCCCGCTATGCCTTTTTAAGTCTCCTGACCCGGTATGATGTATCGGCCATGCAATACACCCCCGACCTGCTAGAAGAGGAATTGCGTGATGCCCGCGGCCAACATCGTTCTTAATGCCTCCCCGCTGATCTTACTCTGCAATAGCGAATGGATTACCGAGCCGATGATCCAAATGCTCAAGGAACAGGCCGGAGAGTAATATTCGGAAATTATGCCAGGGTAAATCCACATTGAGTCCCGGTCGCACCATTGCTCGCGGCTTATAGCGGCAAACCGCGCCGCAAACACTCCCTCAATCGTGTGCCGGAGCGACGTTTGGCGTTTTGCGCAATCACAAGGGTGTGTCCAGAATTTTAGGCAATCTGAACATACCAGGAGGAATTCGGGGGGATACCCCCTGCGCCCCCCCCGGCCTATCCTAAAATTTCGGACAGACCCCGGTGAAATAACCGTATTGACCATTTTTGTGGTTGGTGTTAAAATTCTGGAATGATTTTCTCTTTGTTTTTTACAAATACAAAATAGTCAACAAAAGGGGTAAAAATGTCTAAAAAAATCCGTTGGGGAATCTTGTCAACGGCTCGGATCAATGACGCTCTGCTTGACCCTATCCGTCAAGCCAAACGGAGTGAATTGGCCGCAGTAGCCAGCCGTAATCTGGATAAGGCCAAAGCGTATGCCCAGGAGAAAGATATTCCCAAGGCATACGGCAGTTATGAAGCCTTGCTGGCCGACCCGGAAATTGAGGTGGTCTACATTTCTTTGCCCAATACCTTCCACCAGGAATGGACCGTGAAAGCCGCTGAAGCAGGCAAACACGTATTGTGCGAAAAACCAATCGTCACCTCGCCAGAAGCGTTGGATAAAGTTGAAGCAGCGGCCCAAGCCAACAACGTTACAGTTTTTGAAGCCTTTATGTACCTGCATCATCCCCAAACTCTTAAAGTTAAAGAAATGATTGAAGCCGGTAACCTGGGCCGCTTATCTCTGATCATCAGTTGGTTTAACTTTTATCTACCCGCAACCGACACTAATAATATTCGTTTGAATCCAAATATGGCCGGTGGGTCTCTATGGGATGTAGGGGTTTATCCCAATAGCCTGGCCATTGTTATGGCCCAGGCCGGCGCTCCCGTTGCCGTCTGGGCAAATCAAATTAAGGGCGAAACCGGCATTGACGTGGTGCTGGCTGCCCAGATGAAATTTACCAACGGCATTACGGCCCAGATTTCATCCGGTTTCCGCACCCCCTTCCGCGAGGGCGCCCACATTATTGGCAGTGACGGGCAAATTTGGCTCAAAGAACCCTGGAAGCCGGGCAATGGTGGCAAACAAGATAGCCAGATTGTCTTTTCTAGCCGGAATGATGTGGTTGAGACCGTGGTCATTCCGGCTACCAATCCCTACCTGTGTGAAGTTGAGGCTATGGAAGCCTGCGTTTTGGACGGCGCCCAACCGGTTGTTCCGCTGAGTCTCAGCCGAGACTTTTTGCGCAGCGTATTGGCAATGTATGAATCTGCCAAAACCGGCCAACCCGTTCATCTTTAAGGCATTGAGGTTATTTGATGGCCACCAAGGGCATTACCCAACCGCCAAGTAAATCCTGTGTTGTTGCCGGACATATATGCCTGGACGTTATTCCGCCCTTAATCGGCGCGGGCGATTTTGAAGCGGTTTTTCGACCTGGACGCCTGTTAGAAACCGGCCCGGCCTTGATGTCCACCGGCGGGGCTGTTTCAAATACCGGCCTGGCCCTGCACAAATTGGGCATTGATACGCGCTTGATGGGCAAAGTGGGGGATGACACGTTTGGCCGGGTTATTCTCAATCTGATTAGCAGTGTGGCCGACCAGTTGGTCAGCGGGATGAGTGTTATTCCCGGTGAGGCCAGTTCGTATACCATCATTCTAAACCCTCCCCACACCGACCGGATTTTTCTCCATTGCGCGGGCGCCAACAACACCTTTGCGGCGGACGATATCAATTACAACCTGCTGCGCCAGGTGGCCTTGTTCCATTTTGGTTACCCCCCCCTGATGAAGCGGATGTACCGGCACAATGGCGCAGAATTGATTAAAGCTTTCCGGCAAGCCAAAACAACCGGGGTGACCACCTCCCTGGATATGGCTATGCCCGATCCCAACGGGCCGTCGGGGCAGGTCAATTGGCCGGCCATTCTCGGGGAGGTTCTCCCTTCTGTTGACTTGTTTACACCCAGCATTGAAGAAATTCTATTGATGCTTTATCCTGCCACTTTTAAGGAAGTCGCGGGCCAGGCCCGGCCCATCACCCCTGCTCTGGCTTCTAAAATTGCTGATGATTTATTGGCGTTGGGGGCTAAAGTGGTTTTGCTCAAGGCCGGGCATCTTGGCCTGTATTTGCGTACGGCAAACCAAGCCGGACTGTCGGGCATGGGCCGCGCCCGCCCGGCCAACCCGGCCCGCTGGGCCAATCGCGAGCTTTGGTCGCCGGTTTTTGCCGTTAACGTGATGGGCACCACCGGCGCGGGCGATGCCACCATTGCCGGTTTTCTGGCCGCTTTTTTGCGCGACCTGCCGCCCACCGAAGCGGTTACCATAGCGGCTGCCGTAGGCGGGTGTAATGTTGAGGCTGCCGACGCGGTTAGCGGCATCCGTTCCTGGGAAAAAACCCTGGCCCGCCTTGAGGCCGGTTGGCCCCGCCAGAAATTAAATTTTGACGATCCCGGCTGGTGGTTTGATGAAACCCGGCACTTGTGGGTAGGCCCGCATGATGCCCTAAAGCAGTAGGATTCATCGGTAAAAATTCAACGCCTCGTTGCAGGTCTGATAGGTTGCAAAAACCTGTTAGACCTGTTTTTTTTAGCCACTGTCTGGGCCTAAGGCCGCGTCAACTTTATCTCGGTCAAAATTGATAATGATTTCTCCCTTGATGCGGAAGGTGGGGGTGGTTTCGTAGCCGCCGGTCCAATTGCGCAGGTGTTTAGCGGCTTCGCGGTTGCGGGTGATGTCCACTTCCACAAACTCAACCCCCTTTTCGTTTAGATAGGCCCGGGCTTTGCGGCAGGCCGGACACCAGGGGGTACAGTATAGAATTACGTCGGCCTGGGGAATGGGGTCAGGTTTGGGCGCAGGCGCGGCAGGCAGGGAAATTTCTATGGGGTTAGGCTCTATCTCTTCCAGCACGCTGAACAGGACTTCGTTGTCGGGTTGCTCGTCAATGTCATGCACGTCCACGTAGCGGATGAGGCCGCGTTTGTCTATTACAAAAATGGCTCGCTCGGCCTGTCCATCCGGTCGCAAGATGCCGTACTTTTGAGCAATCTGGCCATGGGGGTAGAAGTCGCTTAACAGCGGATAAGTAATACCCTCTAAACTTTCGGCCCAGGCCTGGAGGCAGGGCACGCTGTCAACGCTGAGACCCAGCACCTGGGTCTGCGCCCGCTCGAACCGGTCCAAAGCGGCCTGGTACGAGGGGATCTGACTTGTTCAGACAGGGGTCCAGGCCAGGGGGAAAAAGGCCAGCACAATGTGGTTCTTGCCGCGATAGTCGCTCAAGCTAACCTTGCTTCCCAGGTGACTGTCCAGGGTGAAATCGGGGGCGATTTGTCCTACTTTTAAGGCCATCATTTTTTCTCCTTGTTTTTGAATAACAGTTAAATTATAGTGTAACCGGAGATTTTTTCAAAAGTGGGTGGGGCAGGCAATATCCAGCTATTTTTTTGTGCTTTTTTACTTCACCAGCAGGGGCAAAAAGAGCTGCTTGAGAGGGGCGGCGGATATTTGAAATTCCAAACTGGCGGAATTGACTTCTATATTTCCCTCGCCGTCGGTGGCAAACACCTCAAGGCGGTGCATCCCTACTTCAAGCGAAGCGATAGTGAGACTAAACTCTTCAAAGTTGCTGTCAAAGGCGCCGTCTTGAGCATAGGCAGTCTGCCAGGGAGCGGCATCGAGCCGGTATTGCACATTGGTCACAATGCCCTCTCCCCCGTGGTAAGCCACGCCGTTGAAGGTGAGGGGCACGCCGGCAGGCAGCGGCTGGTTGGGCAGATAAAGCTGGGTATTGAGACCTCCATCAAGAGGGTCGAGAATAACGATGGTCTCAATGGCGTAAACGTCGGACTCGTTGCCGGCGGAGTCTGTGGCCGCAACTTCCAGGCGATACAGCCCGGGCGATAATAAAGCCGTAAAGTAATAGTTTTCAGCCACGCTATCAAAAACGCCGTCGGCAGCGGCGGCCAATTGCCAGGCCCCCCCATTGAAACGATACCGCACGCCGGTGAGCGTATTGATGGTAACACTGGTGCGTTGCGGAGAAGGGTAGGGGATAATTTCTGTGCTGCCGGTTACGGCAATTTCATTGCCGTTTTGGGAGATATTATTTATGGTGACGGGGAGGGCGGTATCTAGGGGGTCAAGAATATTGTCGCCGTCGCTATCGCGCCAGCCTAATTGGCCGGCGGCGTAGGAATCAATGGCGCGAACCAGGTAAGGGTAAGTTTGTCCGCGCATAATGCTGGCTACATTTGAAACGCAGGCGCCATATTCGCTATTTTGATTTTCCACATCAAGATAACCGGCGCGACGGGTACAGGGTTGGTAAGCGCTGTAATATTGGTCCAGGGCCAGGAAAATGTGGCCCATTTCATGGGCGGCTATGGCGTCCATATTGCCGGGACCGTAGCCGTTATTGCCGTAAGTCATTACCGTAAACGGCCCGCCCAGGTAAGCGTAAGCAAAATAGCCGTCGCTAAAACGGTTATCACTGTCGGCCGAGCTATCCACTACAAAAATGGTAAACGCCCAATCGGTTTGATGGGTCTCACGCAAGGCGTTGTTGTAATCGCGCACCTGCCGGAAGTAAGAACCGGCATTGTAACCCAGGGCGTTCATTGCGTCTTTGATCCACTCTTTCTGCTGATAGTAGGGGTGCGTGATGGGTTCGACGCCGGTAGGCAGGGGGTTGGAAAAATGGTCGTCGTAGACAAAACTGAGCTTGGCCCGGGGTTCTAACGTAGCCCACCAATGGCAGGCGGCCACAATTTCACTAAAGACCTGCTGTTTTTCGTCGGCCGTCCAGTCTTCTGAGGAGGGGTCCACCCGGCCGTCGCTCTCTACCAGAACGATGCCCACCGCTACCGAGCCGGCCATATATTCGCTGGTTTGGTAGTAGCCGGGGGTAACGGATGTGGCCGCCGCGTTCAGGTCATCCTTGGGGGGTAAATCGGGGGCAATGAAGGTATCTTGATGAGGTCCGTCTGGATGTTCGCCGGCCATTGCCGTTATTATGCCTCCGGTTTCTGCTTGAGGAGCAAGCAGGTTATTCCAGACGCTGGCATAACGCCGGGCCTGGGGACCGTAGATGTCAACAGCGGCCAGGTTTATAACCTGGGTGTCAACCAGAGCCACGCCCGGTAAAGTGCTGAGTTGTACTTGCACTTCGGCCGGTATTTGGGCAATAAGAGCTTGGTGCGGAAAAAGGTGGGTAACCCGTCCCCCCTTAGTTTGGATGACGGATTGGACCTGGGCTAATTGTGAAATGTCATTATGAATCAATAAAACAAAAGTGTGGATGGGGGAGGAGGATTGAATTTGACGGGTGGGTGTCTGATTATTGGGGTTGAGGACAATAACCGGATTGTAAGCATTTCTTGGAGCAGCACTGGTGGAAATAGGATTTATGGCAAGCAGTAAGCAGGTTAAGCAGATGATGTTGATAATGGTGGCGAAGTACTTGTTAAACACAGGCCAGGCACCCACCCGTTTGTTACCTCTATCATAACAGCATTACGGGTTTGATGTTAGCCCTAAACAAGAGTGACTTTAAGACCTATAGCCTGGGGGGGCGGTACAACTAAAAATTGGGGGCTAGAGGTGCTGCTGTTTGCTCCGCCAGATTTGGGGCAGTGATGAAAAAAGTGGAAAGTAGAAAGTAGAAATTAGCCAGGACAATTTCTAATTTGGTTCTTCCAGAATTTCCGTGGTGTAGGGGCAGGTCTTGTGCCTGCCCAGGGCGACCACAAGGATTCGCCCCTACATATTGG
>JAFGDY010000134.1 GCA_016931895.1 Anaerolineae bacterium | reverse complement strand
TAGCCCCAACGGGGCTTTCCTATCCCAGTTGCCCCCCTCTGGGGGGCTTCCTAATGCCTCCCGCTATGCGGGAGGTTGATTACTTTACGTGTGAAACAACGGGTTTGCAGTATACTTCGGCTTCCAAGGCCTCGCTTATTGTGGCCACTATTCCCCTGGCCGTTTTATGCCTGTCGGCGCTTTTTTTGCGGGAACGGCCTACCTGGCCGGTGCTGGCGGGCCTTGCGCTTTCAATAGTCGGCATGCTGATCTTGATTGCGGGTGATCCTCAATTCGGTTGGGTTTTTGGCGGGCCGATGTTTGGCGATTTTTTGATGTTTGGGGCCGTGATGTCAATGGCCGTTTATATTATTGTGATGAAAAATCTGGCCCAAGCCCGTTCCGCCCTGGATGTAACCGAGCTGCAAATTTTTTATGGGGCGCTGTTTTTTGCGCCGGCATTTTTTTGGGAACTACCCCATGTCCAATGGGCCGCCGTCAGCGGACGCTCCCTGGTGGCCCTGGTTTGTTTGACCCTGTTTGCCACAATCGGAGCGTTTGTTTGTTACAATTACGCCTTATCAAAAATATCTTCCACCAAAACGGCCATTTTTTTGAATTGCGTGCCCGTGGTAACGGCCATTGGCGCCTGGGCCATTTTGCAGGAAAGATTAACCCTGCTGCAAATGACCGGTGGTCTTCTGGTTTTGTTCTCCGTGTATTTAACCAATTTTCGGGCCGACCAACCGCTCAAGCTTCACCTCAAAAGAATTTTTTTGGCCTTTCGCGGTTTGCCGTAAAACCCGGTGGTGGTTATAAACGGCGGGGAGCATTTTGCGCCAATTGATACTGGCGCGGCGTGGCCCCCACCACTTGCTTAAATTTGTGGCTGAAGTAGCTTTGGTCCGTGAAGTCGGTGTCGTAGGTAAAGATTTGTTTGATAGATTCGGCATCCTGTCCTTACCGGGTATCATTACACCTGCCGACCAACTTCACTATTTGGGCCTGGCTCTTTATGGGCCAAGCGAAGTGGTGAACAAGCTGACCGGTAATATCGGCTTATTGCGCTAAATTAAAAATAACGGCTCCGGCCAGTAATAGCCACGCGGCAATAAAGGCCGCCCCGCCCAGCGGCGTAATTGCGCCCAGCCACCGGAAGCCGGTGATGCTCAAGGCATAAAGGCTGAACGAGAACAAGATGATGCCCCCCAGCATCAGCCAGCCCGACCATTTGACCAGGGCAGACGCGGGCCACTGCGAGGCCACAAAGGCCACGGCAAACAAGCCCAGGGCGTGGTAGAAGTGATATTGCACCCCGGTTTGATAGGTAGCCATCAAATCTGCCGGCAACTTGGTTTTGAGCGCGTGAGCGCCAAACGCCCCCAGGCCAACGGCCAGCGCGGCGTTAAGACTGGCCAGCAGGGTGAAGATTTTGACCAACGAAGTCATCGCCATTATCCTCCTGCCGTTCCCGCAATGGTTTTGGAAATCACGCCAATGTCTACCCGCCTGGACCAGCCGATGCTTTCCCAAAACCGGATGCCGTCAACGTTCTGCTGAAAAATAAAAAGATGGCATTTCTGAATGCCTGCGGCTTGCAGGGCAGACAGACACCTCTCGACAAGCTGGCGGCCAATGCCCCGGCGGCGATACTCTGGGTGTACTGCCAGGTGATGGATGTAGCCTCGCCGACCATCGTGGCCGCTGAGTACCGCCCCTACCAGTACGCCGTCATTTTGGGCAATGAAGCTCATCCCCACGTTTCGTTCCAGGTAGGCCCGGATGTTTTCCCTGGAATCGGCGCTGCTAAGGCCAACGCCCTCGGTGTGCCGCCACAGGGCAATCACCGGCTCGTAGTGTTCAAGCGTAAAGGGAACAATGGTCAGGTTCATTCCGGCTCCCGGTTCAGTTTTTTGGTGAAACAAAGAATCAAATCGTCATCCACCGTCACTTTATCTCCCCCTTGCAAAAAGCGCTCATTTTGGGAAATGCCGCAGCCATCGGGGATGTAACCGCGCTTGACGTACATTTGTTGGGCGACTCCGTAGTTTGCCATCAAACCCACGCCAATGCCCACCACCGCTGATTTCCGGGCGATTCTTTTTTCCGCTTCCGCCATCAAAGCTGTGCCAATGCCCCGGCGTTGATATTTGACGAGCACATTAAAATCCACAATTTCGGGAATCCCGGCCTCTCTGAACGGTGGATAAAAGGACTCCCATAAAATCGTCAGGTAGCCGGTAAATTGACCTTCATTCTCAGCCACCAAGACCACCCGTTTGCCCTCATTTTGTTCTCGGAGATAGCCTTCATATTGGGAGATGGGCTTATGCCAACCCTGGTCTAAAAATGCCTGGGCGATAACGGCACAATCGGCCGGGCGTATTTCTCGGATACGGAGTTTCTCTTTCATTTTTTTTCAACCAATCTTGACAGCGCCGGCTGGGACGCTGCCGTTCCATTCCGGGCCGCCTTGGCCGGCCCGGCTGGCGGGGCGGATGGAGCCAATTCTTTAGGGGAGATTATCAAGGCTACTTCATCGCAGGCGTGGAAGATAGGGCAGAACACGCAATCTCGCCGCACTTTGCCGGGTAGTTTTTCCAGTTTGGTCAGTTGAAAGCCCAGCTTCAAAAAAAAGTCCGGTTTGCGGGTGAGGGCAAAGACCCGCCGAATCTCCAAAAACCGGGCTTCCGCCAGCAGCAGGTTGACCATCCGGCGGCCAATCCCCTGCCCGTGAAAGGCCGGGTGGATGACCAGCGACCGGACTTCGGCCAGGTCCGCCGACATGATCACCAGGGACCCCACCCCCACCAGTTGAGTGTTTTCCGTTTCGGCCATTACCCACTCGCGGATAGAACGGTACACGTCATCCTGGGTGCGGGGCAATATTTCGCCCTGCTCAATATATTTGTTTAAAAGAGGCATCATCCGGGGCACGTCGGCTGGCCGCGTCCGGCGGACATTAATTTTTTGCGTGTTTGTCATAGTCATAAACCTTACGTAAGGGGTGTTCCAAGATACTTGATCCGTAACACTTGACACCTGTCACTTGCCACATCTTATCTTATCCCACTGCTTCCAATGTGGCCGATAATCTTTCTACCAGCATATCAATTTCTTGCCGGGTAATGATCAGCGGCGGCAAGAGTCGCACAATTTTTTCCCCGGCCATGAGAATGATGAGTTGGTGATTGCGGGCTTCAGCCACAATTTCAGCGGCAGGAATGGTAGAGAGCAGACCCCACATCAAACCTTTGCCGCGCACCCCGTTTAAAAGGGGAGATTGTTTGACCACCTCATTCAGTTTGGCGGCCAGGTAATTGCTTTTGGCCTGCACGTCGGCCAAAAACTCCGGTTGGTTGAGTTGTTTGAACACGGCCCGAGCCACGGTAGCCATCAAGGGGCCTCCGCCAAAAGTGCTGGCGTGGTCGCCGGGCTGCATTACGCCGGCCACTTTTTGGCTCACCAGCGTGGCCCCCATGGGCAAGCCCCCGGCCAACGACTTGGCCAGGGTCATCATATCGGGAACAATGCCATAGCCTTGGTAACCCCAGAGCGTGCCGGTGCGGCCCAGCCCGCACTGCACCTCGTCAAAGATCAGCAGCGCTTCCACATCATTGCAGATGGAGCGCAGACCGGCCAGAAATTCAGGCGTGGCCGGCGTTACTCCGCCTTCGCCCTGGATCGGCTCCACAATCACGGCGCAGGTTTGGTTGGTGATGGCCTGGCGGGCGCTATTGAGATTGTTAAATTGGGCAAAAGTAACATTGCCGATAAGGGGCTCAAAAGGTTGGCGGTATTTTTCGGTGGCCGTACAGGCCAATACGCCCATGGTGCGCCCGTGAAAAGAGCCGCTAAAAGCAACGATGTTAGTTTTGGTAGAGTCGCCCGCCGCACGGGCAACCTTGCGGGCAAATTTGAGCGCGGCCTCGTTAGCTTCGGTGCCGGAGTTGCAGAAGAAAACCCGGTCGGCAAAAGAGGCCTCGCACAAATCGCGGGCCAGCAACGCGTGAGGGGCCGTATGGTAAAGGTTTGATACGTGCAACAACCCCGCTGCATTTTGCCGGATGGCCTCGACAATAAGGTTATTGTTGTAGCCCAGCGCATTCACGGCAATCCCACTGCCGGCATCAAGATACTGCCGACCCTCGGTATCGTACAACCATACGCCGTCGCCACGCTCAAAAACAAGGTCCGGGCGGCTGTAAGTTTGGACTATGTATTTTTGTTCCAGATCAATGATTTCTTGGGGGTTCATCATCAGGTGTCTCCTTAAAGTTTTGTTTGGGTTATGTCATTCCCCTCATTGGACAATCGTCGTGCCCGTCCCCGCTTTCAAACCATCCAAATTGGTGATTCTCACTGCCTGTACGCCGCCGTACACGGCGGCCAGGGCGGAACGGGCTTTGGGGATCATCCCGTCCACAATTACCTTCTCAATGATCAACTGCTCAACCTCGGCTACGGTCAGGTGCGGCAGCAGCAGGTTATCCCGCAGCACGCCGGGCACGTTAGACACAAACACCAGCGCCTCGGCCTGGGTGGCAATGGCCACGGCCGTAGCCACGTGGTCGGCATTGACGTTGAATATGCCGCCGTCGGCCCCGTAGCAGATGGGAGACAGCACCGGAGTGACGCCGTCTTCTAATAAACGGGTAAAAACCACGGCCCGCACCTCCACCACCCGGCCTACCTGGCCCAGGTCGCCGCCGGGATGTTCCAATTTTTCAGCCTTAACGGCGGCTCGATCTACGCCCGACATGCCAAAAGCGTCTACTCCCGCCAGCGACAGTGACGAGACCAACCGCTTGTTGATCCGGCCTACCAGCACCATTTGCACAATGTCCAATGACTCGGCATCGGTGACCCGCAGGCCGTCAATGTATTGGGGTTCAACGCCCAACCGTTTTTGCAGCTCGCGGATTTCTTTGCCGCCCCCGTGAACCAGGATGGGTGGGGCCTCTAGCGCCGCTACCGCCTGGCCTAATCTTTTGACAATATCCGGGTTGTCCAATTCCTGCCCGCCTATTTTTAGAACAAGCATCGCCTTACCTCTGGGCAACAATTAATGACCAACGACGACCAATGACCAATGACCAACGACGACCAATGACCAATGACCAACGACCAACGACCAACGACGACCAATGAGCAACGACCAACGTTGACCGGCGAGGGAAAAGTAAATTGGTCGTTCGTCATTCGTCGTTCGTCGTTCATCGTGCTTCTCAATCAATAAGGATGCAAACCGGCTCTTTCCAGGCCCGTTGTCTCGTCCAGGCCAAACATCAAATTCAAGTTTTGCACGCCGGCATGCGCGCCCCCTTTGCCGACACTGTCCAAGACGCTAAAGACTACCAGGCGATTGCGTTTTTCGTCAACGTCCAGGCCAATGTGGCAAAAGTTTGTGCCCGATACGGCGGCCACCCAGGGGTAGGGGCGATACTGCCAGGTGGCCTGGGGGTCTTTGGGCAGGTCAAACACTTTGATAAAATGCTCCCGGCCGTAAAAATCAGAATAAAGCGCCAATATTTCGTCCCGGCTG
This sequence comes from Anaerolineae bacterium, assembly GCA_016931895.1. Classification (NCBI taxonomy): domain Bacteria; kingdom Bacillati; phylum Chloroflexota; class Anaerolineae; species Anaerolineae bacterium. The sequence goes on along the minus strand of JAFGDY010000134.1, from coordinate 28,759 downwards.
ACCGGCCGGCGAGGGAAACAGTGACAGATTGCCAAAATGCCCCGCGTGATGGGCACGTAGCTTGAAGTAAAATGGATGGTGACCGCTGACCGGCTCAAAAGGCCCAGCTCTTGTTCCATCTCATAGGTGTGGCGATGATCTATCACATTGTAGGCCACAATGTTGTTGGCAATCTCAGGATGATGGCTGGTTATGTCTAATTCAGCCCCGGCGCCGGCCGTGCCGGATAGACCATCCACCACAATCCTTTCAGCGTCAATCAGGCTCGCCTTCACCACCGGCGCCAACCCCAGAATAACGGCCGACGAGAAGCAGCCGGGGTTGGCAATCACCCTGGCCTGTTTGATCTCCTCCCGGTGTAGCTCCGGGATACCGTAGACCGCTCCGGCCGCAATATCCCAACACACGTGCTCTTTGCGATAGAGACGTTCCCAATCCTCCCGGTTTTTTAACCGGAAATCCGCCCCCAGGTCAATGAGCTTGGTGTTTTGGGCTAATAAGTCTGGGGCCATTGACATGGGGGTGCCGCCGGGCACGGCAAAAAATATAGCCTGGCACGGCGTTATCTGGTCCGGGTGAATGAACCTTAGGCCGGAGCCGTACAGGTTCCGATGAAAGTATTCCAGGGGCCGGCCGCTGCGGCTGGTGGCCCAGACCACTTTTACCTGGGGATGTTCGTTCAAGATACGCAGGGCTTCGCCGCCCATGTAGCCGGAAGCGCCGTAGACGCCTACTTCAATCATTGAATTGGTTCCCTTTCTCTGATTTATTCAATTAATCCTGCCGTCTCATCCAGGCCAAACATGAGGTTAAAATTCTGCACCGCGGCCCCGGAGGCGCCCTTGAGCAGATTGTCAATTGAAGAACAGATAATCAACTGGCGCAAATTTACCACCGTAATGGAAACGGCGCAGCGGTTTGTCCGTTGGGTGTGAGCCATACCGGCCAGTTGGCCCGGCGGCAGAACCCACATAAACGGCTCATCGGCATAGGTGTCGGTGTAGAGTTGCTGCGCTACTTCAGCCGGCGTGTCTTGGGCCAGGGTCACGTAAATGGTAGATAACATCCCCCGGTTGAGGGGCACAAGATGCGGCGAAAAAATAACTCGGTCGCCGGGGCCGCCCAGTTTGTTGATTTCCTGGATCATCTCGGCGGTGTGACGGTGGACCTGCCCAATATTGTAGGGCGATAGATTCTCGTTGGCCTCAACAAAGTGCGTTTTGAGGCTGGCTTTGCGACCCGCCCCGCTCACACCGCTTTTGCTGTCGGTGATGATGGGGGCAGTCGGGTTTAGCATTTTGGCTTTGAGCAGGGGATATAGCCCCAGTATAACGCTGGTAGGGTAACAACCGGGGCAGGCCAGCAGGTTAGTTTGGCGGATTTTATCCCGGTAGATTTCGGGCAGGCCGTATACGGCTTCGGCCAATAAGTCCAGAGCCGTGTGGGGGGTGTTGTAGAATTTTTCATACACTGCCACATTGTTTAGCCGGAAATCGGCGGAGAGATCAATGACGCGCACCCCGGCCTGCCGGGCGGCGCTCACGGTGGGCATGCTGGCGGCGTGAGGCAGGCAGCAAAACACAGCCTCAACCTGCTCCAGCGGCGCCTGGGCGGCGGCTACCAGGGGAATATTCCAGGGCACGGGATACAGATCGCTTAGCATTTTACCCGCCGCGCTTTCTGAGGTGGCAAACGCCAGGGTCACTGCCGGATGTTTTTTGAGTATGCCCACGATTTCAAAACCGGTATAACCGCTTGCGCCAAAAACGCCTACTTTGATCATTTTTTTCACCTCATCAAATGAAAAACCGGCCCTGACAAGAATGTCTGGAGCCGGTTTGATAACTGCGTAAGGATTTGCCAACGCCCGCTATCCAGACATAAGGTCTGGCTGAAGACGCGGGCTCCTGGGCAATACATGCAAAATCATCATCGCTTCTCAAAAATTTATGGGGGCGAGTTTAGCACAGTTGAGGGTTGCTGTCAAATAGGGGTGCGTCTCAAAAAGGGATAGGGCATTGCCCTGGCCCTATGGCCTAAAAATTGGGGCAGACGCTGACCAAATCGTATTTATCCAGAACACGGCGATACACGCCCCTGGTCAAACGGGCAATACGCGCCCAATTGTATAACTCGTCAACCGTCTGGTAGGCTCTGGCCGCGTAATTCAGCGCCCGACGGGGGTTTGCCAGAATATGCATCACGCCCCAGGCCACAGAGTCGGCATTATCAGGATAAATGGTTACGCCGGTTTCGGTATGTTTGACAATTTCGGAAAGGCCGCCCACGTCGCTGACCACTACCGGGCAGCCGAGGGCCATGGCCTCAAGGGCCACGATCCCAAACGGTTCGTAGAGGCTGGGAAAAACGGCGCAGCAGGCGGTTTGATAATACCGGTTGCGTTCTTTGTCTGAGATAAAACCAACAAAATCAATGCAGTCTGCCACCCCCAGGTGCCAGGCCTCTTGTTTTAAGTTTTTGGCTTCAGGCCCTCGCCCGGCAATGATCAGGCGTGTTTCCGGGAATTGGGCCAAAATGCGGGGCGCGGCTTCAACCAGGCGATGCAAGCCTTTTTGGTATACCAGCCTGGCCACGGCAAAAACAACGCGATCTTGCGGACGGGCGCATCTGTCCCTAAAGGCTATCAATTCTTCTTTGGAATGTCCGTTCCGCAAATCGTCAATATTGACCCCATTAAAAACAACGTCCAGCCGGGAGAGAGGCGTATGGAAGTAAGTTTGCACTTCGTGCAACATGTAGCGGCTGCACACAATCACGTGGTTGGCCTGTTCAATTACATATTGCTCGGTCTGATCAATGGCTCGTTCCAGGTCGTTGTCAATGTGGCCGCGTCCCCGGCCTCGTTCGGTGGCGTGAATAGTGACCACCAGGGGCCGGTTCCAGGCTTTTTGCAGGGCCATCCCGGCAAAAGCGGTCAACCAATCGTGCACGTGGATAATGTCAAATTGCTCGTCAATTTGACGAGCGTAATCTTGCAATACTTGATTGGCGGCGACAGCTTGGTCGTAAATATTGGTCTGAATATTCAGAGTTGGCGTAAAAACGCGGTGGACGACCACGCCATCTTCAATAGTTCTGGAGGCATCCTCCGGTTTGGCCGTTGGCGTGACCACGTGAACAGTGGTATGTTGTTGGGCCAGGGCGGGCGACAGTTCGGCCACGTGCCGGCCCAACCCACCGACGAGGTTGGGGGGATATTCCCAGGAAAGCATTAAGATACGCATAGACAATCTCTCCTCAGGGGGCAATCAATTCCCCTGGATACTGCTGCTCCTCCTCGAAAATCTGATACACCCACACCGGCGCGTTGAGGCGCCGCCCCTGCTGGTCAAAAACAATATCGCCGCTGAGACCTTGTTGCTGGACCTGGTTGATCAGGGCGCTTACTTCTGACCGGGTGGGTTGGTGAGACCCAAACATTGCTTGCTCAATGGCGTTGAGCAAAATGTTGGTCGCATCGTAAGCCAATACAGCCCGCGGGCCGGGCGAGAAGCCGGCCAATGTTTGATAGGCTTCCATAAAAGCCTCCGTCCCCGGCGCATCGCGGGGGGCCGGCCCCGGTGAAACAAAAATAAGACCTGTGGCCGCGCCGTTAGCTACCTGAACTGGCTGCGGGCTGCCCACGTCAACCTGCCCCAAAAGCGGCAGCGATACCCCGGCCCGGCGCAGGGCCGAAATGGTTTCACCGGCAGCAACCCCTTCGCCCGTCAATTCCAGGGCCTGGAGCTCAACGGGCAACGAGTCAAGATCTACCTCGGCCACATTCAGCCTATGGTTATAACCCCATTCCTGGCTAAACGTGTTGAGCCGGGCAGACGTATCGGCATAATCGGCGGCTACCCTCACTACTCCTTTTTTCTGGATATTCATTGCAGTCGCGTCAATCGTCCAGGGTACGCTCAGGGCCAGTTTGGCTTCCTGATAGATTGGCATTGCCGCCAGGGTGGTGGCCGATGAGAGATGCCCCACCACGCCCAAAACATCCGGGTCGGCAATAAGCGCTCTGGCTTGCGTTTGAGCTTCGGCCGGCTCGTCAAAATCATTCAACGCCACCAACTCAACCTGATAGCCGTTGACGCCTCCGCTTGCATTCCTTTCCTGTAAGGCCAATTTAACGGCAAACAATACTTCATACCCCAGCGGGCGATGCAAGCCCTCAAACGGCGCCACCAGGCCGATTTTTAAGGTCGGCGGCGCGCCGTCGAATCCCTTCCCGGCGCAGGCCGGCAATAGAAAAACCGCCATCAACAGGATATAAATTTTTAAGGTATGCCGGGCAAGATTAATGCGCTTCATCTCACCCATCCTGTTTTTTGCCATGAATCGGTAAATCGGCCTTGTCTTAGATACAAATATAGCATGGTCTGGCACAGTTTCAAATAGGAAATAGGGCAGTGGTTTAGAAGCCGGGCACTTTCAATAATCTGCCTTATCTTCAGGAATCTTAGTTGGGAATCCTTAGTACAAACTTAATAATTACTTTTGGCAGGTTAGCCATTTTAGCTCAAATGTTTCATTTGAAGCCTGCTGAAATTTTACTATAATAAAGATATTTTAACCAACTGGGCGAAACGTCTTTGCCGGCCAATTTTAGGAAAGGATAAAAATGTCTCCATTGGTTCTGCTGGCTATTCTCATTATCTTGGCTTTGATTTTTGATTTTCTCAACGGCTTTCATGATAGCGCTAATGTGGTGGCGACAATGATTTCGTCGCGGGCGATGACGGCCAGGGCTGCCTTAACCCTGGCGGCATTAGCCGAATTTGCCGGCCCGTTTCTCCTGGGGGTAGCTGTGGCTAAAACAATTGGCAACGAGGTGGCTCCGGCAGATTCTATCACCATTGCCGTGGTAATGGCGGCGTTACTAAGTGCCAGCCTGTGGAATATTGTCACCTGGTATTTTGGCATTCCCTCCAGTTCGTCACACGCCCTCATTGGCGGGATTTTAGGCGCGGTTGCTGTTGGTTCGGGGCTGTCGGTTATTCGGCTGGAGGGATTGCAAAAGGTTGTCATTGCGTTGTTTACCTCGCCGTTGATTGGTTTTTTTATAGGCATTCTCATTATGCGTTTGACTTTGTGGCTGGCCCAGGGGGCAACTCCTAAAGCAAGTATCTTTTTTATGCGTATCCAAATTCCCACAGCGCTCGTTTTAGCCTTAAGCCACGGCACTAACGACGCCCAAAAGACAATGGGAATTATTACGATGGGCTTGGTGGCGCTGGGTTTTCAGGAAAGCTTTGAGGTGCCATGGTGGGTCATTTTAATTAGCGCAGGAGCCATTGCCATTGGTACAGCTACAGGCGGCTGGCGCATTATCCATACGCTGGGGGGCAAATTTTACCGGATTCGGCCTATCCATAGTTTTACTTCTCAACTGACCTCCGGGCTGGTTATTATGACTGCTTCACTCCTGGGTGGGCCGGTGAGCACGACCCAGGTGGTCAGTTCGTCCATTTTGGGCGTTGGGGCTGCCGAGCGAAAATCCAAAGTACGTTGGGGCGTGATGAGCGATATTGTCCTGGCCTGGATTTTAACGGTTCCGGCTACGGCCATTGTGGCGGCATTGTTATATTATCCAATTAATTTTATTGTTGCATAGGGGTATAAATAATGGGTTTCCTGAACATTTTCAAAAATAAAAAAGAAGACATTTTTATCAGTCTTCTCATCCAACAAGCCGAAGTGACCGTTGAAGGCATTAAATTGCTACAAGAGTGCATTCAGCAGCCTAACGAGGAAAGTATTGAAAAAATTCGGGCCAAAGAATATGAGGCCGATGAAATCAGGCGGATTTTGATTGACGAGTTGCATAACACTTTTATCACGCCAATTGACCGGGAAGATATTTTTAATCTCTCGCTCTACATTGATGACATGATTGATTATGCTTTTACCACTATTGAAGAAATGAGTTTGCTGGAGATTGATGCTGACGAGTATTTGCTTGAGATGGTCTCGCTGGTGCGACAGGAAGCCGAGGAGTTGGCTATGGCTATGCATCGTTTGAGCGCCAATCCCCGGGTGGCCGGCCAACATGCGCAACGAGCTAAAAAGCTGGAGAATGAGGTGGAAAGTATCTACCGCACCGCCATTGCCGATTTATTTACCAAAGCCAAAGACTTTAAGCCCTTGATGGTGATGCTCCGGCGGCGCGAAGTTTACCGCCATGTGGCCAATATGTCCGATAAAGCTGATGCTGCGGCCAATTTATTTGGCATGGTGGTGATGAAGTTGACCTGATGGTGTAAACTCCATTCTGCGAGTTGGTCAGTTTGCTTTGGGCTGTGGTTTCATTATAATCAGGCTGCGTTTTGATTAAACGAAAGGATATTAATGAGCCGTGATACTCATCCACCAAAGAGGAGGAACCTCATGCCCGCGCGAAACTTTGCTGTTGATTTGGACGATGCTATCTATCAGGCTGCGTTGCGGCGCGCTCAAAACGAGGGCAAACCCCTGGAGCAAATCCTGGCCAACCTAATTGTGGCTTACGCCCGCAGTGGCGCCGCCGGTGGATTTTTAACCTACACCGTGCAGCGCGGCGATACCCTGGCCAAGATTGCCCGCCAATTTTACGACGACGCTCATAAATATCCCCTTATTCAGCAGGCCAACCGGCTGGTAAGCCCCGGCATGATTTGGGTGGGGCAGGTTCTGCTCATCCCGGCGATTGCCGGCGTTACCCCTCCTGCCTCGCCAACTCCTACCCCCGCTCCATCGCCAATACCGGCTCCAACGCCACCGCCGCCAACCCCAATCCCAACCCCACAACCACCTACGCCGCAAATTGACCCCTGCGCGCCTATCCCCGGTGAAACTTACGGCGCCATCCCCATTGTCGGCTCACCCACCGACCGCCCCGCCGCCCAACACGGCGACATCAACCTGGCCCTGCGCGGCTACAGTCCCACCACCGCCCGCCTGGGGCTGATTGACATGTCCGGCCCCACCGACTCCCGCGCCCCCCAACTGCCCGGTCTCTTTGCCGATAAACGGGCCGGCGTTATTGCCAACGTTTATCGCGTCAATCATTGGAATTGGGGCAAAAACTCGCGCGGCGGGCCAATCACCGATTTTGAGGTGACGTTGTTGGGTCTCCAGGTTGAACGGGGAGAAACCATCCACGTGCCGGAAGCGGGCTATAGCATCGGCCAGGGTTACGCCGTTATGGTGTTATACGCCGACCCGGAGCGTCTCACTCTCAAATATACGGGCGAAGACAGCGTGGTTTCGGGTTACACCATCCACGTTGAAGGAGTTTGTACCGAGCCTGATTTGCTGGCTCTGTACGAGCGGATGAATGCCGCCGGACGCCGCCATCTCCCGGCCCTCCGCGCGGGTCAGGCGTTTGGTCGCGCCCGCGATAATGAAATTCGCGTGGCTATCCGCGACACTGGCCGGTTCATGGATCCCCGCACCCGCAAAGATTGGTGGCGCGGGCGGTAGCTACAATATCCCCCGTTAAGCCTATTGAAAATCGGCCTGCTTTGTGCTATGATAAGGTGTGTCAGGCCAAAATGGCCGGGATTCAGTTTGTTCCTTAAAAATTAATCCGCAGCAGGTGAAATATGTTATTGGTCGGACTATTCTCTTTATTGTATCCTGGAGAGGTTAGTCAGAAGGAAAGCGCTGCTTGGCCCTTCGCTGGCCCTGTTTTGCCTGTTGTTATTTTCAATCATCCATAGAGCCAGAGTCCCCGAAGGTCTGGCTCTTTTTGTTCTCAGTTAGAGGGGAAAGAAAGAGGGGTAAAAATGAAGTTGTACGGCAAAACTTATAGGCAAATTGGTCAGATGATTGTTTTGATAATGTTGGCCCTTATCTTGACTACCTGGCCAGGATATTCTGGGCAGCCGGTTCTGGCCCAAGCAGACCAATCCTTACTGTTTGTTGAAAACGTGGGCCAATTTGACCAGGCGACACAATTTCGGGTTTACGGCGGCCCCACCCCCCTTTGCCTGGCCGAAAACGCGCTCTGGTTCACCTTCATTAAAGATTCACCGGCTGAAGTGGAAGAAGTAATGAATCCAGACCCCGTCGGCGCCTTGCTGGCCAACGAATCACGTCCTGGGGTCAATCTTAAACTGAGCTTTGTCAACGCTAACCCTCACCCTAGAATAGAACCCTTCCATCGCCTCGATGCCCAAATCTCCTACTTCAGGGGCAGCAACCCGGCGGGCTGGCAAACCAATGTTCCGGTTTGGGGCGGTGTGCGTTATGTAGACCTCTATCCGGGGATTGACCTGGAACTAACCGGCCAAAACGGGCAATTGGTCAAACGCTTGGTGAGAAAAGACATTGCTGTGGCGCAAAACGAGCCGAACGCCCAAAACATAATCTCCCTGGAAGACATTTCCTTGCAGGTTGAAGGCGCAGAAACATTGGTCGTGGCTGAAACCGGCCATTTGCGCTTGACCACCGCCCTGGACGAATTCACCCTGCCGCTGTTCCAAGTTGAATCACCCGACTTGCCAACCGCCGGCCCTGACTTGTTGCCGGAGGTTGAGGGCAACCTGGTGCGGCAGCCATTCGCTGCGGCTTCCCTGCCCTCTGACTCCCTGGCTCAAATTGCCGGCGCAGCGGACCTGGTTTATAGCACTTTTTTGGGCGGCGCAGGCGAACTGGATAGCAGCCGGGGCCTTGCGGTTGATGCGACCGGCCACGCCTACGTTACGGGTCAGGCCTATAATGACTTTCCCACCACCCCTGGCGCGTTTGACACCACCATCGAAGGCGTTTTTAGCGATGCCTTTGTGGCCAAATTCAACCCCGACGGCAGTGACCTGATTTACGCCACCTTCCTGGGCGGAACAGACTACGACACAGCCACCGACCTTGTTATTGATGAGGCCGGCAACGCCTACCTGGCCGGTTATACCACCTCCCCAGATTTTCCTACTTCGGCCAGCGCCTTTGATACCAACCTGGATGGCGAAGCCGACGCCTTTGCCGCCAAGTTCAACCCCACCGGCACGGCCTTACTTTTTGCCACCTATCTGGGCGGCATAGATAACGAGTTCTGTTGGGGCATTGACGTGGACGGCGCCGGTAATGCCTACGTTACCGGCTTCACCCCGTCGCCCGATTTTCCCACCACCCCCGGCGCTTATGATACCGAGATTGACAACTGGTACGACGTGTTCGTGGTCAAACTAAATCCCGAGGCCAGCGACCTGCTCTACGGCACCTTTGTGGGCGGCAACGATGCCGACTACTCCTTTGCCGGCGTGGTGGTAGATGAAAGCGGCAACGCCTACGTGTCGGGCTACACTCATTCTACCGACTTCCCGACAACGCCCGGCGCGCTGGATACCACTTACGATGACCAGGAGATCTTTGTTTTTAAATTGAACCCCACCGGCAGCGACCTGGTCTACTCCACCTACCTGGGCGGCACTGAAACCGAGTACGCCGAAGACATTGTGGTGGACGGGCTGGGCAATGTTTATCTCACCGGCAATACCCGCTCTCCTGACTTTCCGGTCACGCCTGGCGCGTTTGACCCCGATTACAACAGCGAGGTGGAAGAGTACGAGGGCGACGCCTTTGTGGCCAAGCTGAATCCTGAAGGCAATAACGTGGTCTTTGCCACCTACCTGGGCGGCAGCGGCGAGGACATTGGCCACGCCCTGGCTTTGGGCAGCACCGGCGCCATTTATGTAACCGGCGAAACCGCTTCCGGCGAATTTCCCACCACGCCCACTGCCTTTGATCCCGTTTTTGATGCGGCGGAGGAAATGTTCCCCCCGCCCGATATTTTTGTGACCAAGTTAACGGCCGACGGCGCCGGCCTGGCCTACTCTACCTATCTGGGCACGGCTGAAGGTTACGACCAGGCTTACGGTCTTGATGTGGATACCGGCGGTAACGCCTACCTCACCGGCCCCACCAGTTCCACAGATTTCCCTATTTCCGAGGGCGCTTTTGATACCACTTTAGAAGGTTTTAAGGATGTTTTTGTCAGCAAACTGGCCATCGGCAGCTACGAGCCGGAACCGGAGCCAACCCCCACCCCTGTCCCGCTCCCGGCGCACGATTGCGCCCCCACCACCTTGGGCACGGTCACGGTGGGCCAGACTCCGCGCGGTATTGCCCTGGACGCCGCTAAACAGCGAGCCTACGTGGCCAATTATGGCAGCAACAGCGTTTCGGTGTTTGATACCAATACCCTCGCTACCATTGCCACCATTGCCGATGTTAACGCCGCTAACGGCATTGCTTATGACGGGCTGCACCACATGCTCTGGGTGACTAATTATGATAGCGATCAGGTGACGCCCATCGAGATCAACACCGACGCAACCAGTTTCAACGTTCTCTCCCCCGTTGACGTGGGCAACGGGCCATGGGACGTTGTTTTTGACCCCATCTACGGCTACCTCTACGTGGCCAACAGCCTGGACAACTCGGTTTCGGTTATCAATGTTGCCTCTCGTACCGTGGAAACCACGCTCACCGGCAATTTCAACCGGCCCTTCCACCTGGACGCTTCGCCCGTTACCGGCAAAGTGTACGTGGCCAATTCCGGTAATAACTCGGTCACTGTCATCAAAGGAACCTCAATTAATAGCGTGGTTCCTCTTTGGGATAGCGGCCCGCCTTACGGCATTGCCGTGGATGAAACGCGCAGTTTGGTCTACGTGGCCACGGTGGCCACCAATCGTATTGTAGCGATTGGCACGCTGCACGGCGCCCCTGACCAATTCTTGGGTTGGGCCGCGTTCCAGCGCGGCTACAATCGCCATCGCCCCCTGCCCTTGCGGGCCATTGCCGTTAACCCCGATATTGGCCCCGGCTACGACGGCGGCCACATCTGGGCCACCACCTCCACCGCCGACGGCAGCGAATTAAATCAAGCCCTCTTCATTCCCAAGGGCTGGTCCAGCTATTTCCATGTACCCTTGCCCCAAAACGTCAGTGAGAACCCCTCCGAAGGCATTGCCGTTGACCGCACCACCGACCGGGTGTACGTTACCAGCGGCGCCAACCCCGGCACGGTCACCGTAATTGGCGACCACGCCAACCAGTGCCCCGGCGTTTTCCCGGCTTCAGGCGCAGCGGATGATGGCGGCTTCAGCCTTGACCTCTTCTCCCGCCAAGCCTTATCCCAGGGTGACGCTACTGCCGACGGCCTGGTGGACATCTTTGACCTGACCTTCATCGCCGCCCGCTACAACAGCGCCGATTACACCGCCGACGTGAACGGCGATGGCCTGGTAGACATTTATGATTTAACAGCGGCGGCGGGGCGATATGGGCAGACTGTTGTTGACGACCCTTTGTTACCCGGGTTCAGCGAGCCGGCTGAGTAGACCAATTTTTTGGCTTTAACTTAGACTCCTTACGCAGTTGACACGCATGGCCCCCCTCTAGCTCCCCCCAACGGGGGGAGAACTAGGTAAGTCCCTCCCTTTGGGAGGGATTTAGGGAGGGCTAATAATTCCCCCACTGCGTAACTGCTACTCCTCCAAACTCCACCAAACAAAGCCCCAAAGGGGTTCAGCTACATTGATGACGCCCCCCTTTGGGTCTTTTTTATGGATCAACTACCGGCTTACGGCGACGAATTCTTGAGGATCAGGGGCAAGTAGGTCTTAACGCTGCTCGCGCCGGCCGCCAGCCAGATTTCGTATTGATTATCAGGAATGCCCTGGCCCAGGAAGTCGGCATCACTGTGAAAGGCGATTTTGCGGCCATCACTGTTGATACTGGGGTAGTCGCTGTCCCGGCCAGTACCACTCGTGGTGACGCGAGTGACGGTCATGGTGGCCGTGTCGTACAGCCAGATTTCGTCTTGATTATCAGGAATGCTCTGGCCCAGGAAGTCGGCGTCACTGACAAAGGCGATTTTGCGGCCATCACTGTTGATACTGGGGTACTCGCTTTCCCGGCCCACCGCGCCGGTGGTGACGCGGGTGAGGGTTATGGTGGCCGTGTCGTACAGCCAGATTTCGTCTTGCCACTGAGGAATGCCCTGGCCCAGGAAGTCGGCGTTACTCATAAAGGCGATTTTGCTGCCATCGCTGTTGATACTGGGGTACTCGCTGTACCGGTCCACCGCGCCGGTGGTGACGCGGGTGACGGTCATCGTGGCCGTGTCGTACAGCCAGATTTCGTCTGGACCAGCAATCCCCTGGCCCAGCAAGTCAGCGGTACTTTGAAAGGCGATTTTGCTGCCGGCGCTGTTGATACTGGGGGCCTGGCTGGCCCGGCCCACCGCGCCGGTGGTGACGCGGGTGACGGTCATCGTGGCCGTGTCGTACAGCCAGATTTCGTCTTGATTATCAGGAATGCTCTGGCCCAGGAAGTCGGCGTTACTCATAAAGGCGATTTTGCTGCCATCGCTGTTGATACTGGGGTGCCGGCTGGCCCGGCCACTGGGCGAAGCGGTGGTGACGCGGGTGACGGTCATCGTGGCCATGTCGTACAGCCAGATTTCGTATTGCCACTGAGGAATGCCCTGGCCCAGGAAGTCGGCGTTACTCATAAAGGCGATTTTGCTGCCATCGCTGTTGATACTGGGGTGCCGGCTGAACCGGCCACTGGGCGAAGCGGTGGTGACGCGGGTGAGGGTCATGGTGGCCGTGTCGTACAGCCAGATTTCGTATTGACCCGCAGGAATGCCCTGGCCCAGGAAGTCGGCAGTACTGTCAAAGGCGATTTTGCGGCCATCACTGTTGATACTGGGGTACTCGCTGAACCGGCCACTGGGCGAAGCGGTGGTGACGCGGGTCAAGGAAAAGCTTGCGGCCCAGAGGCTGGTGACCAGCAGCAGCAACAGCAGGCCGGCCAGGGTTATACTCAGACCAAATTGGCTTACTTTTTTGAAATGTTTCATGGTTTGGTTCTCCTATGGCTAATATAGTTATGAGTTACGCAGTTCATGTCATTTCGATGAGCGAAGCGAAGAGAAATCTCCAATTTGGCCGGTTGCAGGCGAGTTTCTTGGAGATTTCTCGCTCATTCTTCGCTCGAATGACATTTAAACGCCCAACTGCGTAACTCCTAATAGTTTTGGCTCTTTTCCTCGCCCCCAACACTATAGTGGATTGATGAGGAACCTGTCCTGAGCCTGTTGAAGGGAACGGATTTTTCGCTGCTGCCGAGTATTCGTTTTTTTATCCGTTGGTTGTCTAAATTCGTTATGGGCTTGGGCCGGGAATCACAAAACGAGACAACAGCTTGTTGCTTCAATAGAAACAGGCGTTTCTGATGAATTTTTAGAAATTAATCCGGTAAGGTAGGGGCGTATCCTTGTGGTCGCCCCAGAGGACAGGCACAAGGCGCTGTCCCTACGGTTACTTGCTTGGGCGCAGATAATTAACGCTGTCGTTATCGGTGAGGTAGTTGGTATTAGCTTGGAGTCGCCGGTCAGGGAGGCGAGGCAGGTGGCAGCCAGATATGTGGCATGTGGTGTGGCATAGTCAGAGTTGAACCATCATCTCGGAGGAGGAGGTGGGGGGAGAGAAGGGTGAAAGGTCTTACCAGGTGTCAAATTTGATAACCCACTACGATTGTACTGCTAAAGAGGGTTTTGGTCAAACCAACGTAAATACAACCCCGGCCTTAATGACCTTGAGTGAGGAGTGGGAGAATAAAAACTTTAACCTTTGCGTCTCCTTTTGGGTGGGTAAGCCAGGGCGCGACCATATCTGTCGCAGGTCTCCTGGTCGAATTCGAGTTGAACATCCTTACCACGGTAGAATGGGTCAAACAATACTCGCAAGAGGGTTCTCTTTTTCACGCTTTTTTGACGCCCCCGTGTTATGATGGCATCACAGAGTCAAAACGATACTAGTCTGGCCGAACACCCAAGAACAATAAAATGGCTGAACCCAAATACCACTCTTATCTGATTCGTTTGTGGCAAGAAAGTGCTGGAGAAAAATCTAGCTGGCGATTTGTGCTGGTCAACCTGACCAGGAATGAACAGCGGGGCTTTGCCAGCCTGGAGCGTCTGGTTACTTTTTTAAAAGAGCAGATGGCCGAGATTTCGGCATCTGACCAGCCGCACTCGGATGAAGCAAAAAATATAAAACAATCACCAGGGCGTGAGTGATATTAAAAAAGAGGAGGTCAGTCAATAGGAATGGAAAACAAACGAACAAGATGGATTTTAATTACTGGGTCCATCTTGTTGATTGTGGTTATCGCTACCGGCTGCGGCTCCAGCGAGAAGGCGCAACGTGAAGCTACCCAACAGGCGCAAGCGACCTGGGAAGAGCAAGTGCTCAAACCTGTTTTGCCGGTTTGCAGTGGCGATGGTCAAGCTGTTGCAGAGGCAGCCGCTTATAGCCAAATGTCGGGCGTACATCCGGTTGTATTAGCGCGTGGCAGCGTCGAGGGCAATTGGCGTGCCCCGCGCGACCCCTTGCGCCCGGAGTGGACGCCGCAAACCTTGCCGGAGGTAGAGTTGGTGGCCTGCATGCAAGTTGCTGAAGTTCTCGTCGAAAGTTGCCCTTACACGCTTGAAAACGGGCGACAAGCATCCGTCGAGCGTTTGCAGTATCAAACAAACATCACCTTACGCGAGGCAAAAACCGGCGTCGTAGTGGCCGACACGGTTTTAGCGGGCGCAATGCCCGCCGAGTGTAGCAGTGAGACTCGCTTTGAGAGGGACGAGTTGACCAAAAAAGTTTATGGCGTGGCCGTGGGCATCGGGCAGGTATCAGCGTGGTTGCAGCCCTACGTTGAGTTGCCGTAGCTCCAAAATAGTAAGAAGCATTTACATCGTATGTTCGCCCCGACAAACTAAACACTTTAAACAAATTTTAGCCGGAAAAACATTGCCGATGACAGTGATTTAGTTGAGTTTGTCATCGCCTTGGCGGGCTATTATGATTTAGCGTTTTGAGTTGGCACCTTCATATTCTAACCAGACAAAAATTAAGGAGAAAAAAATGTTCAACAAAAGTAAACAAACCCCAAGAATGCGGCTATTGACAACCCTGGCCATCGGCTTGACGCTCTTTGTTTTTGCTTGTGGCGGCGGCGATAAGCCTCCCCCCACGCCGGCGCCAACGCCAACCCCGGGGCCTCCTACGGCAACCCCGACCCCCGAGGAAACCGCAGGCCAAAGCTCTCAAACCGGCGCAGAGCCGTCCCTCATGGACATTGATATAAATCGCGCCCCCGGCCATTCAATCGGCTTTGAGAACAGCCTGGAACCGGGCGAAGCGCAGCGTTTCCTCTTCCTGGCCTCGCCCGGCGACAAGGTCGGGGCCAGCATTTATTCAACTGCCGAGATGCTCATTGGTATCCAAAACGCAAATACCGGCGAGATATTAGGCGCGGTGCCCAACAACGACGACTCTCTGGTGGTGAACATTCCCCAGAATGCGCTTTATCACATTGTTGTTGAAGACGCCGGGGGACAAGGCGGCGACTATGTGGCTGCTTTTGAAGCCTCGCCCAAAGTTAGCTTTGCTTTAGACCCCAACTATTTCAGCATTGGCCGCTTGCCCGAAGGCGGGCTGCTCTACTACACCTACACTGCGCCCGGCGGGGCTACGTTGCAGGGCAATGTTATTCCCCACCCCGACACCCCGGTTGATCTGGTGGTCAAAATTCGTGATCTGGAAAGTCAGACTGTTCTGGCTGAGTTCAATGAGTCAGGCCCCGGCGAGAACGAACAATTCACCTTCACTGTGCCCGATAGCGGCGGTAAAATCCTGACCTATATTGTCAGCGTTGAAGACATTGACCAAAATAAAGGCGCGTACATCTTCGCCGTTGCCAGCGACGCGCCGGTCGCCGCGCCCGCAACATCGCCCGAAAGCGTGGTGCAAACTATTTTTGATGCCGCCCAATCCGGCAATTTCACTCTGCTGCAAGGCTTGTGCGACCCGCAAGGCGAAAACGACAACGATACACAGACAATTTGCAATTGGGCTACGGATGAGACAGACCGGGAGGAATTTATCAAGTATTTTGCCGCTGGGAAAATAAACGGGAAGGCAACAATCAACCCCGACGGGACACAGGCGGAAGTGCCATTTTTATTTGGTCCGGATGGGAATAATGAAGAAACGATGAAGTTGGTCAATCGGAACGGACAATGGTATTTGTTTGGTTTTTAGCACTACAGGGAACTACGCTTTCAAGACAGTCACGGCATTTTTACGGGGGCCGAGGCGGATATCAATCATCTGCGGCGGGTCATTAACGTGATGTGTGATTTAGCGGAGGCTATCGAGAATGTGGCTACTTGAATTTTGGTCGGCAGGTTTCATTCAGCCAGGACCGCCGCCACGATTTCGGCCAGGATTTGGCTTTCCCCGCGTTCTCGGCATCGTGTTATCACTGGCGGTGAAAGCCCCGCCTCACATTTGGGCACAAGAGCTTGGGCGCGATTTTTACGTTCCTGGCTACCTTGCGATTGATGAATAACGAAGGCCAGCAACTCCAAGGCGCTTTCCTGTTTGCCCTGTTGTTGGAAAAGGTTCGCCACCCCTATCAAAATATCCAGTGCCATCTGATCCGCTTGTATTTCCATAACCAGGTTTAAGGCTTCGGCAAAATATTCTTTTGCTTCCGGGTAGGCGTCCATGCGGCAGGCTACATTGCCTAACTGTTTCAGGCAATCTGCCATTGAGCGGTGGTCGCCCGTTTCCTGGCTCAGGTCAAAGCTTTGCTGTAGAAATGTTTTGGCCGCGACATGCTCACCCAATAAGCTGGTAACCTGCCCCAGATAGTTGAGCGCAGCCGACTGCCCATACCGGTAACCAATTTTTTGATAAACCTCCAGACTTTCCCGGTAGAGTTGTTGCGCCTCTGGATAGTTTCCTATTTCTTGAGCTACTGCCCCTTGGTTGATCAGCGCCCGGGCGATACCAAACCGGTCGTCAATTTCCCGGGCAAGAGCCAAACTTTCTTGATAAAGAGATTGGGCCTGGTCATAATCGGCTGATAGGTCACCGATGGTATTGGCCAAATTGTTAAGGCTCAGGGCCATCCCGGCCTTGTTGTCTGTCTGGCGGTAAAGCGTCAGGCTCTCCTCAAAGCGTTCTTTGGCCGGTACGTGTTCACCCTGCCAATAGTGAACCCGGCCCAGCAATTGAAGGGCCAAAGCCAGTTCATCCTGCTCTTGAAGTGTCCGGCAAACCCGGATACTATTTTTTAACCGTATCTTGGCCCCGTCATAGTGAGCCAGCCAGCTCTCGAACTCAGCCTGTCGCGTCCAAATCTTGGCCAGAAGCAGGCTATCATTTTGACCCGCCGCCAGGGCTACTTCCTCGGCTTGCGCAAATACTTGTTTGCCCTCGTGAAACCAGTTTCGCGCCCAGTAGAATTGATAGAGGCTTTCCAGGCAAGGCTCAACGGCTTCGAGTTTTGCCTGGGTCACAGCCCACTGCCAGGCGGCCCGGATATTCTCGATCTCGACCCCAATTTCTGCCAGAATTTCTGGATGAAAGTTTATATTCAGGGGTGCGGCTCTTTGGTGTAGAAAGTCGGCATAATATGTACAACGGCGTTCAAGAGCTGTTTCTTTTTCCGCAGGATAATTGTTGAGTTCTTCGGCAGCGAATTGTCTCAATAACTCGTGGATGCCGTACCGTCCTGAGGCATCCTGTTGCAATAGAGATTTATTAATCAGGTTGGACAAAACCTCCGGGGTGGCCTGGGCCACCTGCCGGGCTGCCTGGGCGGTAAAACCGCCGCGAAAGATGGTTAGCTTTCGAAAAACACGCTGTTCCGCTTCGGCAAGCAACTGCCAGGAGTGTTTGAAAACCGCTCGCACGCTGCGATGGCGTTCGGGCACGTCGCGCATGGTCGTGGTCAGGGTGTCAAGACTGCTTTCGATCTGGGCGGCAATTTGCTCGCACGATAAGGTTGCTACCGAAGCGGCAGCCAGTTCAATTGCCAGCGGCATCCCCTCCGCCAGTTGACAAATACGACCCACCGTGGCTGTGGTTGCGCCTGAAAGTGAAAATTCGCGCTCGACGCGACGGGCGCGCTTGAAAAAGAGTTGCACCGCGCTGTAACTTTCGATGCTTGCTTGATGAAAGTTGCCTTTTTCAAAGTTCTTTTGGGGGAATGCCAGCCCCTGTACTTTAAAAACCCACTCGGCCTGAAGATTCAGGCGTTGCCGGGATGTCACCATTATTTTTACCTCTGGCGCGATTTTGAGGATTTCCAGCAGTAAATCTAGCCCTGCCTTTTCTGTTACCGGGGAAGCCAGCAGGTGTTCAAAACTATCCAACACCAGCAATATCTCTTTCTCTCGCAAATAATTCACAAGTTGGGTTTGCGGGTCTTCTTCACCGGAAAAAGATAAACCCAGGGCGTCGGCAATGGTCGAGGCCAGAAACTCGCTCGAACTCAGCGCAGCCAGCGGGACAAAGTAAACGCCGTGCAGAAAAATCCCAATGTGTTCTTGGGCCGACTGGAGAGCCAGGCGAGTTTTGCCAATGCCGCCCAGGCCGGTCAGGATCAGCAGGCGGCAGTTGGGGTTGGCCAGATGTTCGGCCAGGTATTGTAGTTCCCCCTCCCGGCCAATCAGCGAGGTGAGTTGCGGCGGTAAATTGTGGGGGCACCTTGTTCCGGCAGAGCGGATGCGCTTGTATAAAGCCTGGGTTTGCCGCGAGGGTTCCGCGCCCAATTCTTCGCTTAAAATGCGGCAGCAAGTTTCGTATTGGGTCAGCGCCGCGCCGCGCTGACCGGTGCAGGCCAAAATCCGCATCAACTGCCGGTGAGCTTCTTCCCGGTAGGGGTCCAGCTCCATCTGTTGGAGGGCGTAGGTTTGGGCCTGGTTATACTCGCCCCGGCGCAGGTGATGGCGGGTAAGGTGATAGAGCGCGGTTAGGGCCTGGATGTGGAATCGTTCCCGGCAGGCAATCGCCCAGGTTTCAAACTCGACGCTGTCGCCCAAGAGCAGGTCGGCCAGAAATTCACCCTTGTATAAGGCGACGGCTTGTGCCATGTGTTGGATACAGCTTTGACAGCTTTCGATGTCGGGATAGGGATGAACATGGCCGTCAGCCTCCAGATGCGTCCGGAAGTCGGCCACATCCAGCCAGGTCTGGTTAGAACAGTTGAATTGGACCGTATCGCCATCAATCAGTAAAAATGGGGGCGAAACGTTTTGATCATTGATAGCCCGGCGCAGGGTTGCTAGCGATTGGCGCAGATTTTGCCGGGCCAGTTTGGGGGTTTGGTCGGGCCAAAATAGCGTAGCCAGGGTTTCGCGCCGGTGAAAATGCTCGGCTTCCACTGCCAAATAAGCCAGCAAGGCCCGCACTTTATTGTAGGCAAAAGCGGTCACGGGGCGTGAGTCTAATGTAACTTGAAATGATCCTAATAACCGGATAGCAAGCTGTGGCATGAGTGAAGTATAACATAGGTTGGGAATTCAGAAAATCAATTTGACCCTTTTGACAGGGCGATTGGCAATTTGCCCTGTCTCATCTCAGATTTTTGTGCTACAATATTAATGGTTAAAATTGCGGCAGGAGGGTCCAATGACCGATCAAAACACAAAAGTGACCCGCGCCCACGTTTTTGTCTCTGGCCGGGTGCAGGGGGTCAATTTTCGTTGGCATACGCAGCGCAAAGCCCAGGAATTGGGACTGACCGGCTGGGTGCGTAACTTGTGGGATGGCCGGGTGGAGGCGATTTTTGAAGGGGATGAAAAAGCGGTTAAAAACGCCGTCAGTTGGTGCTACGACGGCCCGCCCTCGGCCCGGGTAGACAACGTGGAAACCGCCTACGAAACTCCCGGCGGCGAATTTCAGGGGTTTCAGATTACGTGGTAAAACCCGGGCTTTTGTTCACCACCTTGACAACCTCTTTTTTTCAAGGTAATATATGAGTAACTATTCATATATTAGCGGAGACAACAATGCCCCAAACACCGCCGGCCGAGCGCTGCGCCAAAATTATTATTGACGAAGAAAAAGTAAAACAGGCCCAACAGCGCCTGCTGGACGGCCTGTCGGCCACCCGCCTGGCCGCTATTTTTAAGGCCTTGGCCGACCCAACCCGCGTGCGTATTGTTTCGCTCCTGGCCCATACCGAGCTGTGCGTGTGCGATCTGGCGGCCAGCCTGGGCATGTCGCAAAGCGCCGTTTCTCACCAACTCAGCCTGATGCGCGAGCTGCGCGTGGTCAAAAACCGCAAAGAAGGGCGGCTGGTGTATTACACCCTTGACGACGAGCACGTGCGTGACCTGTTCCGGCGTGGTTTAGAACATATCAAACATCGGTGACTTTTATGAACCAAAAACTTCAGTTACACCTCACTGGCCTGGACTGCGCCGACTGCGCCCTGAAATTGGAAAAGTCCGTGGCCAACCTGGACGGCGTTGTTTATTGCCGGGTCAACTTTGGCACGGCCAAAATGAAAGTTGAGGGGCAGGTTGACCGGGAAACAGTGGTCAAGCAAGTTCAAGCGTTGGGCTACGGCGTGGCCGCGCCGGAGGCCTTTTCCCGGCCTCGCTCCAAAAGCCGGCTCTGGTTCAACCTGCTGCACCGGCCGCGTAATATGCTCACCCTGGTTGGGGCCGTTTTTATTCTGCTGGCTTTTTTGGCGCAAGGCGTGAGCGGCGGCGGGGTGGTTTCGTTCGCCTTCTTTTTGGTGGGCGGGCTGTTTGGCCTTTATTTTCCGGCCAAAACAGGTTGGGCCGCCCTGCGCAGCGGCCAGGGATTGGATATGAACATATTAATGACCCTGGCCGCTATTGGCGCTTTTGCCATTGGCGAATACGGCGAGGCCGCCACCGTGATTGTGCTGTTCAGCCTGGGCGAAGCCCTGGAAGGCTACACCATGGAGCGCACCCGCGATAGTATCCGCAGCCTTACCCACCTGGCCCCCGCCGCGGCCGTCGTGCTGCGCCCGCGCCTGGACTGCCCGGATTGTCGAGGCCGCTCCCTGCCCGATGGCTCCGGCCTTTACACCAGCGGCCCCTGCCCCTGGTGCGACGCGCGCGAACAAAATGTTCCGGTTGAGGCGCTGGCCGTGGGCGACCGCATTATTGTTAAACCCGGCGAGCGCATCCCCATGGATGGCCGGGTGCGCAGCGGCCACTCCGCCGTAAACCAGGCCCCCCTCACCGGCGAAAGCCTCCCGGTAGAAAAAAGCCCCGGCGACGAGGTGTTTGCCGGCGCCGTCAACGGCAATGGCCTGCTGGAAGTTGAAGTCACCCGCCTGGCTGCGGACAACACCCTATCGCGGCTCATTTACCTGGTTGAAGAAGCGCAAAGCCAAAAAACGCCCACCCAACGTTTTGTGGATAAATTCGCCCGAGTCTATACCCCTCTGGTGGTCATCGGCGCGGCGCTGGTGGCCGTGCTGCCGCCTCTATTGTTTGACCAACCTTTTCTGGATTCGCCCGGTGGGCGGGGCTGGCTTTACCGCGCGCTCACTTTGCTGGTCATCGCCTGTCCCTGCGCTCTGGTGATTGCCACGCCGGTGGCCGTGGTCAGCGCCATTGCCTCGGCGGCGCGGCGCGGGGTATTGATCAAGGGTGGGGCGTTTTTGGAAGCCTTGGGCCGGGTAAAAGTGGTGGCCTTTGACAAAACCGGCACGCTGACCCAGGGCCGGCCGGAACTGGTCCACATTGCCTGTGCCGACAATTGCTGCGCTGAAGCCCGTGCGCGCGATCCGCTGATTGCCTGCCGCCACTGCGACGACATGCTGGCTCAGGCAGCGGCTGTGGAGCGTTACAGCACCCATCCCCTGGCCCAAACCATCATCCTGGCTGCTCAAGGCCGGGCCTTGCCCCACCTTCAGGCCCGGCAGGTTGAAAATTTGCCGGGACAAGGCGTGCGGGGTCGGGTGAACGGCCAACTGGTCACTGTGGGCAGTCACGCCCTGTTGCACTCCAACCGGAACCACGCCGCCGAATTCTGCCGGCGCGTTGCCGCAGCCGAGGCCAACGGCCACACCACCATGCTGGTCCACGAGAATGATGCCTTGTGCGGCTACCTGGCCGTGAGCGACCCGCCCCGCCAGACCGGCCGGTCCGCTATTGCCGCTCTGAAAAAAATAGGCGTGGCCCACACCGTCATGCTCACCGGTGACAATCCCACCGTGGCCAAAGCCATTGGCCGGCAATTGGGCCTGGACCGGGTAAAGGCCGGGCTAATGCCGGAGGACAAAGTGATGGTTGTGCGGGATTTGGTTAACGAATACGGCAATACCGTGGCCATGGTTGGCGACGGGGTCAATGATGCCCCAGCCCTGGCGGCGGCCAGTGTTGGCGTTGCCATGGGCGCGGGCGGTACGGCCCAAGCCCTGGAAACCGCCGACGTGGCCCTGATGGCCGACGACCTGGCCCAACTGCCCGGCGCAATTGCCCTGGGCCGGCGCGCCGCCCGCACCATTCGGTTCAACATCTGGTTTGCCCTGCTCATCAAGGCCGTTTTTTTAGTGACCGCTCTTTTTGGCGTGGCCACCCTATGGATGGCAGTTTTTGCCGACGTGGGTGCCTCCCTCCTGGTCACTTTGAACGGGATGCGTTTAATGCAAAAAGACAACAACGTCTGAAATTGTCTTACCCTCTCCCTCACGTTTAACCAACAGCGCTAGTTTTGGTATGCTTAATCTCATGCCCAAACTCCAGTTTGGACACGAGATTATTGGACTTTCAATTAATTCCGTGATGCTAATTTTGTTATTCTTTAAAAAATTGGGTAATCTACTCTATCCTACAAATTTCTAGCACCAGGAGAAAGAAGATGCGCGCCAAAATCAGAGCGCTCCAAAATCAGGCCCGGCCTCTGGAACCGGATGCGGCCGAACGCGCCAATTTATTGGCCGGGGTTGGCCAATACGCGGAGAGTTTTTTGGAAAATCTGGCCCAGGCCCCGGCTTACGCGATTTTGGCCGATGGGGGCAGGGGGTTGTACGATTCGCCCATTACGGACGAACCAATTGAGCTGGACACAGCCCTGAACCTCCTGCAACACAATGTGGACCAGGTGGGCATCAATCCGGCCTCGCCCGGGGCTTTTGGTTACATCCCCGGGGGAGGTCTCTATTTTGCGGCTTTGGGGGATTATTTGGCGGCAGTGACCAATCGTTACGCCGGCTTGTTTTTTGCTTCGCCGGGGGCGGTGCGGATGGAACAAATGCTATTGGCCTGGCTGGCCGGTGAAGTGGGCTATCCGGCCAATGCTGCCGGCACTTTAACTTCCGGGGGAAGCATTGCCAACCTGGCCGGGATTGTCACGGCCAGGGAAGTCCATGATTTAAAAGCCAAAGATTTTGACCGGTCGGTGGTGTATTTATCCCGGCAAACTCACCATTCGGTAGATAAGGCGCTGCGCCTGGCCGGGTTAAGGGAGTGTGTCAAACGGTATATTCCGCTGGACCGGCAGTACCGCATGCGGGCCGAGGTTTTAGCCGAAACAATTTTGAGCGATAAAAAGGCCGGGTTGCATCCCTGGCTAATCATTGCCTCGGCCGGCACTACCGACGTGGGCGCGGTTGACCCCTTGCCGGATATTGCCGACATCGCCCACACGCACCAGCTCTGGTTGCATACCGATGGCGCGTATGGCGGCATTTTTACCCTGTGTGCAGAAGGCAAAGAAGTTTTGCCCGGCCTGGAAAAAGCCGATTCCTTGGTTATTGATCCGCACAAAGGACTATTTCTGCCCTACGGCACCGGGGCCATTTTGGTAAAGAACGGCCAACAACTCCACCAGGCCCATTATTACCAGGATGCGCCCTATATGCAAGATGCCGAGACTGCGCCGGCTGAAATCATCTCCCCGGCGGACCTGTCGCCGGAGTTGACCCGGCATTTTAGGGGATTACGGCTGTGGCTGGCCCTGAAGCTGGCGGGCGTGGCTCCTTTCCGGGCGGTTTTGGCTGAGAAAATACTGCTGGCGCGTTATTTTCATGAACAGGTGCAAACGCTGACCGGCTTTGAGGTTGGCCCTTATCCCGACCTTTCCATTGCCACGTATCGCTACCTCCCGCCCCGCGGCAACGCCAATGTTTTTAACCAAAAATTGGCCCAGGCGGTGCAAAACGACGGCCGGGTTTTTGTTTCTTCCACCATGCTCGATGGCAAATTCATCCTGCGGCTGGCCGTGTTATGTTTTCGCTCTCACCTGGATGAAGTTGACCGGGTGCTGGAAGTATTGCAGGAAAAAGTGGAGGAATTAAAAAAATGACGTCTCCAACTTTGTTAAAAAACGCCCCAACCTACGAGCGGATTTACGCCGTAGTTTGCCAAATTCCGGCCGGCCGGGTAGCCACTTACGGCCAGGTGGCGGCCATTGTGGGTGGCTGCACGGCGCGGATGGTTGGTTATGCGATGGCGGCCCTACCTTTTGGTACCGACGTGCCCTGGCAGCGAGTCATTAATCGCCAGGGTAAAATCAGCCTGCGCAGCAGCGGGCATGGCAGCGCGCATCAACGGGAGTTATTGGAAGCGGAAGGGATTATTTTTGACCGGCAGGGCCGGGTTGATTTTAACCAGGTTGGCTGGGCCGGGCCGGATTGGGAGTGGCTGGAGCGGCATGGGTTTCAGCCGGCCCCGCTGTTGAAGGATGGCTGAGTAATATTGCGGAAGTATGGGCCGGGTTTTATTAGGCCCAAACCGAATTTAAGCACAAAAAAACCAGCCTCTACTCCTTTTCCAAAGGCACAAGGGTGCGGTATATGCTCAACAGGACGTAAAAAACGAAATAGCCAATAGAGTAAATCACCCAAAACCGGCTGGTTGCCGGATGAAACCACAGGAGCGCGGCGGCGGCTATCCCCCACAGAATAGTGGCCAGCACAAAAGCGCCCCGCAGCCAGCGACTGCGGGCCAGGTAATCGGGCCGGGAGGGATAGGCATACTTAATAGGCACAAAAACCAGCACAGCCAACAAGAGGATGATCGCCAGGTTGGCCGGCGGCGGCAACTGCCACAGAAACAGGTAAAAAACCACAATATTCCAATAACTGGGGAAACCCTTAAAAAAGTGGTCGTCGGTTTTGGCCTCGGTTTGGCTGAATTGAAACGCCGAGACCAGCACAATAACCCCGGCTCCCACCAGCCTCCAGTTGGCCGGAAGCAGATCACTGAGCAATAAAAAAAAGGCCGGCACCATCACGTAGTTAAGATAGTCCAGCAAATTGTCCAAAAGCGAGCCGTCAATATGGGGCAATACTGTTTTTACCCGAACCAACCGGGCCAGCACGCCGTCCGCCGAATCCACAATAATGGCAAAACCCATTAACCAAAAAGCCAGGCCCCATTTCTGCCGATGAAGAGCATCCAGGGCCAACAGGCCAAACACGGCCCCGCTGGCCGTAAAGAGATGCGCCAGCCAGGCCAAAATGCGGTGGTGCCAGGTGATCGAGAAGTCACTGGTCATATTTTTTATACCTTGTCACCCCCTACATCTCCTCATTGTCCGGCCACTCTTGTTGGCCCGGACAGGTCAATTCGCGCACCGAGTTAAGATGAATGGATAATATTTCTGCGGGTTCCTCCTCACTTTCCACCTCTTCCGGTTTGCCAAAACTAATTACCAACTCCTGAGTGTCATAATCCCATTCAATATTGGTAATGATGAGGCCGTTGAGGGTATCTAACAACTCATTACAATCGTCGGTATGAAAAGATTGGCCGCAATCGGGGCAGAGCAGGGGTAAGGTGTGACCGTTTTGAAAAACAAGGGTCAAAACGGGTTCGGTAATCAGGTCGGTAATGGGGGCGTCTTCCAGGTGAGCGTACAGATATTCGCCCACACACAGAAACTCGTTGTCAAGAATAATCATGGGCAGTCCATCGTGCGAACAAAAGATAAGCCCCTCCAAAGGATAAAGCCAGGGAGAAGATGGGTCGGACGAATTAGCGGGGAACGATAAATTTTCTTCGTCTTCATCCTCTTCAGGCCAAGGACCGTCATAATCGGCGGGAATGGCTTCATCGGGCACCACATCAACCATGCTGTTCCGCAGCATGTAGAGCATATTGACCAAAAACTGTTCAACCCCCTCATCTTCTATCAATTGGGCGGCAGATTGAATCCAGGCTTCGTCGGACACGATGCGCTGGTAAGGAGGCACGCCGGCATAAACCGGATTGCTCAGCATGCCCCGCACCCCGGCCTCACTCATCTCGCCCGGATCGGTGACATATTTTACTGTTCGCCGGGGAAGGCGAGGCAAATTGAGTTTGTCACTCATGGTATATTCTCCTCAAATAGTGATTTAACGGATGGCGCCTTATTCTACAGGCAACTCTTCCCGGTGTAGGGCGTATTACGTATGGCGTAACGCTCTCTATTCGCCTGTATTATAAACTAACCCGCCAGAAGTGTCTATCTGGCCGGAGCCAACATTTTAGCAGAGGGTTTGGTGATTTGTCCCTACCCGGACTATAATAAAAATGGTTGTTTCTGGCTATTGACCATGTTGGTGATCTATGCCAAAATAGAAGCGTAATCTCAAACCGTGCCCACAGGACAACGTTATCAATGAATACCTCAAAACCAGATATGTACTTCCATTACGCCGGAGTAACCGATACCGGCCTGCTGCGTAGCCACAACGAGGATGCCTACCAACTTCCCGTGAATTTTGATGGCGATACTTTGGCCCAAAGAGGTTACTTTTACGTGCTGGCCGATGGCATGGGGGGGCATCAAAAAGGTGAGGTGGCCTCCAGGGTAACTATTCAAACCACGTTTGCCGAATATTACGCCGCCGCTCACCTGCCGGAAAAAGAGCCGCAACAGGCCATCATTGAGGCCATGATAAAAGCCATTGAGCAGGCAAACCTGCAAGTGATGCAAGCCACCGAAGGCGGCGGCACCACCATTGTGGCGGCTCTATTGTACCATGATTTATTGGTGGTTATGAACATTGGGGATTCGCGGGCCTATCTGTTGCGTAACAATGAATTGCAGCTCATTAGCCGGGACCATTCCCTGGTTTCCCGCTTGCGCGAGTTGGGCAAGATTACGGCAGAAGAAGCCCTGAATCATCCCCGCCAGAATGTTCTTTACCAGGCCCTGGGACAGGATACCGATTTAGAAATTCACACGTTTACCGACAGACTGCAATTGGATGATACCATCATCCTATGCAGCGATGGTTTATGGGGGCCGGTGGGCGATGCGGCCATAAAAGAGGCGCTCTGCGCCACCGACTCGCCCCTTGAGGCGGCCAAACAACTCACCCATCTGGCCAACGCCTCCGGCGGCCCCGACAACATCACCACCATTATCATTAAAGTGCGCGACACGCCTCCTCCCGAGGGGGGCTACGTTGCCGAGATGGAAGCCGAGGCCGCCTCTACCATCGCCGCTGATACGCGCCCTACCCCCGTCGTCCGCCTGAAGCCTACTACCCTGCCTGAAGGCAAATTTTATACGGATAGAAACTTATGATTGATTTCATGACGGTCGAACAATCCGTGAAGGCCTTAAAAGCAAAACTTGTCGCCGGCGAAATGGGCGAGCGCGCCTTTGAAGAATCCCTACTGGGGTTGATTGACGTGGCCGAAGATGGTTACTATTGGATGTTTGGCCATGAAAGCGAAACCTGGTACCGACACGACGGCGAAAAATGGCTCCCCGACGACCCCGGCGAAATGTTCATTCCCCTGCCGGAGCCCGCCGTTGAGCAAAATCTCCCGGCGCAGTGGCGTTCAATTAATTGGGGCTGGTTCATTGCCAGTTTGATTATCCTGGCCGTCATTGGCGGCCTGGTCTATTATTCCACGCTGTAATTCGCGCTCTCAACGCTCAATTCTAATAAAGCCCTGTTCCGGTCCTAACTGGTCAAATTGGGCTTTGAGCATATCTCGCTCGGCGGTTTGGCGGGCAATTTTTTGTTTCAGGTCGGCGGCCATCTCGGCCAATAAATCGCGTCCCTGGCGGCGGGCCATTTTAACCTCAATGCTCAATTCCACGCTGGGCCGAAACCGCACATTACGTAATTCCTTCTGAATTTGACGCCGACGGCTTTGGCAGCGATGCAACTCGGCTTGCAGGGCCTGGATCAACTGCGTCTCTGTCTGGTCTGGGGCGGGGCCAAGGGTTGTGTCCGGCCCGGCGGCCAGGGCTACCAATTCAACCAGGCTGCGGGCGGCGTAGGCGTTATTAACGGCCGCCATCTTTTCGGTGCGCCGGGTCCGATCGGCTTCATCTACGGCCAGGTCGGGATGAAACCGGCGGGCCAATTGGCGGTACAATCGTTTGATCTCCGCCTCGCCGGCCGCATTGAGGGGTTGGGGCGGCGGCGTGGGCGCGGTTGGCGGCGGGGCTTGCCAGGCGCGCCGGTACTGCACGTCAACCGGAACGTGAGCCTGGCCAAAAACCTGCTTACTGCGCAGAGTTTGCATGCGCTCGGTGTACCACTGGATTTCTTTTTCCAGCGCTTCCAGGGTATCAAATAAATAACCCACCCTGGCCTCAAATTCAAACTCAAAGGCGTTCACTTCGGCCAGCCGGTCGGCCAATTCTGCCTCGGCTTCGATGAGTTCATGATGTATCTGGGCTAATTCCGCCCGCAAATGGGTTAATTGTTCTTGCATTGAATGCCCGGGAATTGAGCCATCATCCCTTCCGGCTCCTGATATTGAGTCAAAAAACATCATACACCTACCCCCAGATAAAGGGCAAAACGCAAAATTAAAAAATCCATAGTACCAATGGGGGAAGGAGTTGCTTGACCCGGCTCTTTAAACCTGATATACTTTTTACTAATAACCTGAGTTCGGGATAACTAAATGAAGTCAGGGAAAAGAGCTAATTGTTCAGGAGTAAGCTTAAGGGCAGGCTTCTTTTCC
>JAFGDY010000133.1 GCA_016931895.1 Anaerolineae bacterium | reverse complement strand
CGGTTGAGGGGGAGGGCGAAGTGGAGCCGGAGACTCCTCCCTGGCTGGCCGAATGGCCGGAGGCAGAACAGGCTGAGCCACTGTCCCCTGAAGCCGCGTCCGAAGAAGAACTGGAGATGCCAGATTGGTTGAGTGGGATCCAAGAGACGCCGGTTGAGGAGAAGGGTGAAATGGAACCCGATACTCCCCCGTGGCTGGCCGAATGGCCGGAGGCAGAACAGGTTGAGTCAGCGCCAACTGAACCTGCTGCTGAAGTGGAACCGGAGACCCCTGCCTGGCTGACTGAATTGCCTGAAGCGCCGGATACCGGCTTACTCTCATCACTCCCGGAACCCAAATCCGCTACTAAGGCGGAACCGGAAATGCCGGACTGGTTATCTGATTTACCCAAAGCGCCTGATACCGGGACCTTATCGCTTCGCCAACACGATACGCCTGCCCCGTTGTCTGAGGCTGAGGAGTCACCCGGCGGCGAATTCTCTACCGAGCCTGCTGCCGAGGAAGAACTTGAATTACCCGCTTGGCTATCTGAACTGCCGGAAGTAGAGGCAGAACACCCCCCGGCGGCCCCGGTTACGCCTGCCACCGGCGGTGAAAGGGAAATGCCTGAATGGTTGTCTGAGGTAGAGGAAACTCCTGCTGAACCGTCGCTTGAACCTATCCCTGAAGAAGAGCTTGAATTGCCGGCGTGGTTGTCTGAATTGCCCCAAGAAGTGACAAAAGAGCCGCCAGCTATTGGCCAGGTTGAAGCGGTTGACGAGGCAAAAACTGAAGAGACTGGTTGGCTGTCCGACATCAAGATTCCGTCCGTTGAACAGCCGCCGGCAGCCTCTCCTGCTGAAGACACTTTCGATCTTGAATGGTTATCTGAAACAACACCGGCCGGGATGGAACAAGTGCCTGCGGCTGAGATAGAATCAGATACCCCCTGGTTGGCTGATGAAGATGAAGATGAAGAGCCGCCGCTGCCGCCCTGGTTAGCTGAAGATGAAGAGCCGGAAACATCCCCTCCAACAGTATCACCCGCCTCATCACCCGGTAAAAGTACAGATAAAGAAGAACCGGCCTGGCTGTCTGCGTTAGACGAGCCAATGGTTTCAGAAAAGCAGCCAGCGACCCCGGAAAAGGCGGAAACGGCAGAGGAAGAAGCGGACCTCCCGGCATGGTTATTCGACTCCCCCGAAACAACATCTGCCGATGAAACCGGAGAGGATATGGCCGGCAAGCCATCTTCTGGCGAAGATTGGTTGGCCGGCTTGCGCGAAGCCACAGAAGCCGTGGAAGCCGTTTTGCCCTCAGAAGAAAGCAAGCCCGCTACATCCCCCCCTCCTATTTCGCCTCCCCCCACAATTGATAAGGCCGACCCGCACAAATCAGACGAGCCAAAGCCGGGCGGCCCTAAAGCAAGTCAAGCGTTGCCTCCCTCGTCCGGGGCAGACTCACCTGTCCGGGGACAGGCCCCCGGCTGGCTGCAAGCGTTAAAACCGGCTGAAACTGTCGAAATGGTGCTTGAGGCCGAAGATGGGCAGGCCGTCGAGTCGACCGGCGTTTTGGCCGGTTT
Organism: Anaerolineae bacterium; assembly: GCA_016931895.1. Taxonomy (NCBI): domain Bacteria; kingdom Bacillati; phylum Chloroflexota; class Anaerolineae; species Anaerolineae bacterium. Next base: position 39,434 of record JAFGDY010000133.1, on the reverse strand, counting down.
AACCGGCCTGCTCCCCGCCGAAAAAATGGTAACGGCCATCCCCACTATCACGCCCAAACCGGCTAACGGCCACGCCGACGCCACGCTGCAAGCCGCCCAGGATTTTTACGCCATTGCCACCCAACCCCCTCAACCGGCCGTGCTGCCTACCTTGCCGGGGCAACTACATAAACGTTTTATTATAAATAATGTCATTCGCACGGGGCTTTTTATTCTGTTCATTATTTTGTTAGCCTTACCCCTGTGGCCGGGTTGGTCCAAAACAACACCCTGGACAGAACCCCCGCCCGAAGTCAGTGATGTTTTGGGCGACCGGCGGCGTCAGATGATCAGCGAGCAGTTGGGCATTATTGACCGGCAACAGCCGGGCGCGGTGGCCCTGGTTTCTTTTGATTTTTCAACAGCCACCCAGGGCGAAATGCAACCGCTGGCCGAGGCCATCATTGGCCGGCTGCGAGGGCAAGGGATGCGCGTTATCCTGGTCAGCCTGGAGCCGGAGGGAGCAGCCCTGGCCCAGACCCTGTTGGATAACCGTGATGATGCGTATGGCGTTGAGGTGATCAACCTGGGTTATCTGCCGGGCCAGGTGGTGGCTGTGCGCGAGCTGGCTACCGGCCGGAAACAGCTTTCCACCATCAAGGATTTTAAGGAGGGCGTATCCCTTGAGAATCGAAGCGATTGGGGCAACGTCCATAACCTGCATCAGATTGACCTTTTGGTGACTCTGGCCGACAACCCGGCCACGGTTAAGTGGTGGGTTGAACAAATGGAAATAGTCTCTTCCCTCGGCCAGGATAAACAATTTTTATTGGCCGCCACCAGCGCCACCGCCGCGCCGTTTTTGCAGCCCTATCGCCACAGCGGCCAGTTAGACGGTTTGATAGCGGGGATCAACGGGGCGGCAGCCATTGAGGCCAGCCGCCAGCAGTTTGGCCCGGCCCGCCAAATGTTAGACAGCCAGAGCATTGCCCATTTGCTCATCATCGTCTTGATTGTGGCCGGGATTGTGGCCGGCTGGATGCCCCGACTCTCTTCCCCTGAACCGGAAAAGCAAGCAGAGGAGACCACTTAATTGCCGGAAATACTCTTCTCCGTTATTGCCGCCGTGCTTACCCTAATGGTGTTTAGCTATATTTTTGGCGACAACGCTCTTTTTAAGCTGGCGGCTCACATCTTTGTGGGGGTAGCCGTGGGATACGCCCTCCTGGTTGTCTGGCATCAGGTTTTTATTCCCACCTTAACTTCCGGCCATATTGTCAGCGTATTGCCCGCCTTGTTTTTGTGTTTTTTGCTCATATTTAAAATTCGGCCGGCTCAGGGGGAGGTCGGCAATGTGTTGGGCAGTATAACCCTGGCTTTTGTGTTAGGGGTAGGGGTGGCCCTGGCTGTTGGCGGCGCGTTGTTTGGCACGTTGTTACCCCAGGTGGCGGCCACGGCCGGCCTGTCGCTCAACCCTAACCATTACCCCAATACCGAAACCGAAGTGGGCCTGGTGCAATGGTTAAATAACATCATCATTATCTTGGGCACGTTGGGCGTATTTTTTTACTTTACCTTTGCTGTAAGAGCGTATGGTTTTTGGGGCGGCCTGCGTGAGGGCCTGGTCAGATTTTTGGCGGGCATGGGGCGTCTGGTGATTATTTTTACTCTGGGCGCTTTATTTGCCAATACCGTCAATTCGCGGGTGGCTTTGCTTATCTCCCGTTTACAGTTTTTGGCCGATACCGCCAACTTACTGGCCAATTTTTGGGGACAGGGCGGATAACGCCCAGGTTAGTTAGGCCGGTGACAATTGTTTTAGCCGTGATAATCACTTAAAAATCTTTTTTCTGCTACGCCTAGCCAAATGACCGTTTCAAAAATAGAAAGCATTCTGGCGGCTGATTGTGGCAACACCACCACTACAACGGCGCTTATTGAAGTTGTTGATGGCCAACATCGCCTGCTGGCTACGGGGCAGGCGACCAGCACCTATGGCCCACCCTGGCGGGATATTACCCTGGGCATCCAAGAAGCAACCCGCCAAATAGAAAAAGAAACAGGCCGCACCCTGCTGGCTCCCGGCGGCTGGCCGATTACGCCGCGCGGCGCGGGCCGGCAGGGCGTAGACGTTTTTGTGATGGTGTCCAGCGCCGGCCCGCCGTTGGCGGTGGCCCTGGCCGGTTTAATGCAGGATATTTCCCTGGCCAGCGCCCGGCGGGCCGCAGCTACCACCTACACCCACATTACGGCCGAATTATCCCTGGACAGCGACCGCCGCAGCCGCCGGCGCAGCGCCGAAGCCCAGGTGCAAACCCTCCAGGCCGACCCGCCCGAAGTTATTCTGCTCACCGGCGGTACGGATGGCGGGGCCGAACGTCCGGTTATTGAGATGGCCAACGTTATCTCCATGGCCCTGCAAGTGCTGCCCGGCAAACGCAAGCCGGACATCCTTTTTGCCGGAAATATTGATACCCACGCCCGCGTGTCCGAAATTTTGGGCGCGGTGGCCTGGCTCAGAACCATTGCCAACATCCGCCCCACGTTGGATGCCGAAAACCTGGCGAGCGTTCAGGTGGAGTTAGAAAATCTTTACCTGCAACGGAAACTGTTCCAATTGCCCGGCTTTGAGAAATTACAGAATTGGTCCCGCTTGCCCCCAGCCCTGGCCAGCAAATCGTTTGAAAAAGCAATCACCTACATTGGCCAACACAATCACCTCAACGTGCTGGGGGCCAACATTGGCAGCGGCGCAACCATGATTTCCACCCAGGCCCAAGACGTTCGAGGCTCTACCGTTCGCAGCGACGCCGGCGTGGGCCATAGCCTGGCGTCTCTCTTGAATATTGTCCCCCTGGAAAAAATTCGGCGTTGGCTGCCCTTCGATCTGCCCCTGGCAGAATTGCGCCATCAATTGTTGAATAAATGTTTACAGCCCGCCAGCATCCCCACCACAGAGGAAGAATTATTTATTGAACTTGCTGTGGCCAGGGAAGCTTTGCGGTTAGTGGTAGAGCAGGCCAGGGCCGGTTGGCCCTTGCAGCCCTCAACCGGCCGGCGCGATGTGCAGTGGAATTTGCTGGTGGGGGCGGGCCGTCCCCTGACCCAAACGCCTCAGGTTTACCAGGCGGCGCTGGTATTGTTAGACGCGCTTGAACCCTGGGGTGTGGCCAGCCTGGCCCTGGACGCCAACGGCCTGGCCAATATTTTGGGCGCTGTGGCCGTAGCGCAGCCGGTGGCGGCGGTGGAAGTGATGGTCCGGCATGCCTTTTTGAACCTGGGCACGGTGGTAGCGCCGGCCGGCCACGGTTCCCCCGGCAAACCCGCGCTGAATCTTAAAATTGATTACGGCGAGGGCGACCCGCTGGAAACAGAAATACCTTACGGCTCTATCAAGGTGCTTGACCTGCCGGCCGGTCGCAAAGCCACCCTGGAGATACGGCCCACCAATAATTTCAACATGATCGGCCAGCGGGGGCGAGGGGCGCTGGCCGAAGTGGAAGGAGGCGTTTTAGGCATTATCATTGACGCCAGGGGACGCCCGTTACGTTTACCCCGGGATGATACTATGCGGCAGGAGCGTTTGAAACAATGGTCGGCAGAAATAGGAGGGCGGCATGCAGCTTCCGGGCAGAACAATTAATGCCGATAGCAGCATCATGATTAATCGCACCCTCCCCGCAAACGGAGAGGTATTGGCGCAGCGCGGCCAGCAGGTAGAGGCCCTTGATGTGGTGGCCCGCGTTGAGCTGCCCCACCGTTACCGCATCATTGACGTGGCCCGACAACTGGCCCAGCCCGAGGTGGATATGAGCCGGGTAATGCTCAAAGCCGTGGGCGACTGGGTGAAGGCAAAAGAAGTTATGGCCGTGGCCGGGGGTGGTTTGCCCTTTTTGCAGCGCAGCGCCCGCGCTCCGGCAGCCGGTTACATTGCGGCAGTTGGTCCCGGCTGGGTTCTTTTGGAAACAGAACGCACCATCATCGAGATACAGGCGTTCATTAACGGGGTAGTGACCAAAATCATCCCCTACCGGGGAGTGGTTATTGAGGCTCACGGGGCCATGATCCAGGCCGCCTGCGGTTTTGGCGGCGAAGCCTACGGCCGGCTGCACCGGCTGGCCGCCTCGCCTTTTGAGTCGCTCCCGGCCGGGGCCTTGAACCAGGGTGTTGAGCAGACCATTCTGGTAGGCGGGCGTTCGGTGGACGAAACCCTGCTGCGCCGGGCCGAAGCCATGCAGGTGCGGGGCATTATAGTGGGCAGTATCAATGCCGCGCTCCTAAATTTAGACCCGCCGGTTAAAGTGCGGGTGGTGGCTACGGAAGGTTTTGGCCACGCGCCAATGTCGGCTTACACCTTTGCCTTGCTCACTGCCTTAAACGGGCGGCACGTCTCCATGCGGGGCCAAACCCCTGGCCTGGCTTCATCAGTTCAGGGCCAACCGGCAGCGCCCCCGGTTATTTTAGCCACCACCAGTGGCCTGGCCTTGCCCAACGCAACCGGCGCGCAGCCGGCGCGGGAGATTAAGGTAGGCAGCCGGGTGCGCATTACGCGGGGAAGCTTATTGGGCGTCACCGGCCATATTGCCTCTATGCCGGCAGAACCGCAGCCTGTCCCCGGTGGGGTGGTTGCGCCGGGGGCTTATGTCACCATAGATAAGCAAGAGCATTTTGTTCCCTGGGCTAATCTTGAGCAAGTGCAGTAGGCTCCTTTTTACCAAAAAAGCCTATAGCGTTTTAACTCAAAAACCGATATAATAAGATAAATTACCAAACCCCAACCGTTGGTAAAGGCAGAGGCATGAGAGTAAAAATTTGGGGAGCGCGGGGGTCCGTTCCCACCCCCATCCGGCCGGAGGAAGTGCGGGAGAAAATTGTTTCGGCCATCCTCAATATCTCCAAAGTGGAAAGCGGCACATTTAGAGAAGAACTCATTGCCGCGGTATTAGATGACCAAATGGTCATTGCCCCCACGCACACTCACACGGGCTTATTGCGGTTGCAACAGGAACGTCGCCAAATTATTGAAACCTACCTGGATGGTTTATCGCCGTTGGGCAGCATGACGGCCGGGGGCAACACCCCCTGCATCGAAATCCGTTCAGACGACGACCTGTTCATCATTGACGCCGGTTCCGGTATCCGCGAATTGGGCCGGGAGTTGATGCAGGGCGTGTGGGGCCAGGGCCAGGGCGTGATCCACCTGTTCTTCAGCCATCCCCATTGGGACCATATCCAGGGGTTTCCCTTTTTCCGGCCCGCCTTTATCCCCGGCAACAAAATCTTTATCTACGGCGTGCATGATCTGGAAGCGGCTTTGCGCCGGCAGCAAGAGCCACTCAGTTTCCCGGTGTCGCTGGACTACATGCAGGCCGAAATAACCTTTATCCACCTGGAGCCGGGCGAGCCGCTTGAGTTTGGCGACCTGCGCCTCCACACCATCCGCAACCATCACCCCGGCGACGCCTACTCTTTTCGCTTTGAAAAAGGAGACAAGGTATTTGTTTACGCCAGCGATGCGGCCTACCCCAGCGGGGCCGACCTGCGGCCCTATCTTGACTTTTTTGCCGGGGCCAACGTGCTTATTTTTGACGCCCAATTTACCCAGCGCGAGTCTGACGAAAAAGAGGATTGGGGCCACAGTTCCTCGTTTATGGGCGTGGAGATGGCCCAGGCGGCCCGCGTTGAAAACCTGCTGCTCTTCCACTACGATCCCACCTACACCGACCAGGACCTGGAAAAAATTTTGGCCGACACCCTCAAGTTCCAGCAAAATCAATATCCCGGGCAAAAGCCGGTCAACGTGATGATTGCCCAGGAAGGCCACATGTTTGACCTCACCCCCACCCAAAGCGCCCAACTAAAACAGGTACCCGGCGGCAAAGCCGCCATCTTAAAAGCCACCGGCATTTTTGACGAGCAGGTGGTGGCCGAATTGAAACAACAGTTGGCCGAATTGGTGGAAAACGGCTGGCCCACTCAACTGATCATTGACATGTCTGAGGTGGAATTGATGCAAGTGGCCGGACTCAGGGCGCTGGTCAGGTTTCGCAAAGAAACCAGGGGCGCGCACCTGGCTTTGGCCGGCCCCTCCATCAACGTGCAGCAGCTCATTGAACTGGCCGGCTATCTTGACTTTTTTGCCATCTACCCCTCGGTCCATTCCGCCCTCAACGCTCTGCGCGTGCGCGAAACCCTGAACCTGCCCGGCCAAACCTTAAAAAACCGTTACTACATTGAAGACAAAATTGGCGAGGGTATTTTGGGCACGGTGTTCAGAGCCACCGACACCCGCCTTAACCAGCCGGTGGCCATTAAAATTCTATCGGCCTCTTTTAGCGAGGAAGCCATTGAGCAATTTTTGGACCAGGGCCGCCAGATAGTTGAACTGGATCACCCCAATATTGTTAACGTTTATGATTGCGACGAAGAACACGGCCTTTCGTTCATGGTTGAGGAGTTGGTTGAAAGCAAACTACTGCGCGACTTGATTGACGAGGGCGGCGGGCAGCCGGTTCCCTTTGACCTGGCCCTGAGCATTGCCCAAGACATTGCCCTGGGCCTGGAATATGCCCATAACCACGGCGTTATTCACGGCGACCTCAAGCCCAAAAACGTGCTGCTGGCCGGCCGGGTAAAGATCAGCGATTTTGGCCTGGGCCGCCTGGAAAGCGGCAAATCGTTGCTTAATTTTGACGTGCCCCTGGCTTTGGTCACCGCCCACTACCTGGCCCCGGAGCAAGTGCTGGGCCACCCCATTGACGCCCGCACCGATTTATACGCCCTGGGCGTGATGATGTACGAATTGTTCACCGGCGTGCGCCCCTTTGAAGGCAGCGATGAGGAAGTGCTGGAACACCATCGCCGCAGTATTCCCCAATCGCCCCGCGCCCTCAACCCCAACCTGTCCTGCTCGTTGGAACACCTCATCCTGAAACTGTTGGATAAAGACCCCACCAAACGTTACGCCACCGCCCGCCGGGTGCGCAGTATCCTGGCCGCCCTTGTGTCGCCCGTTAGCCGGGAACCCCTGGCGCGCCACTCCCGGCCGGCCCTGGTTGGCCGGGAAAAACCGCTCCGGCGTTTGGCCGAATTGTGGGCCGAAACCCAACAGGGCCGGGGCCAGCTTGTGTTCATTACCGGCGAGCCGGGCGTAGGCAAAACCCGGTTGGCCCAGGCCCTGGTCCAGCAGGTTGAGCAGACGACCATCCTGATCGGCCATTGCTGCCGGTCAAAAAAATATTCGGCCTACCAACCTTTTATTGACGCCCTGAAAAGTTATTTGTCCTGTGCCCCGGCCGATCATGATCCGGTAAAACAGGTGTTAGCCGAGATCTGCCGGTTTGTGTCCGAAATCCCTCAATTGATTCCGGCCGCAGCAACAGCCGATGCCCAATCCCCGCCGGCCGAAATTACCGGCGTGGCCGGCATCATTGCCCGGGCCGCCCAAAAACAGCCCTGGTTGTTTATTTTGGATGATTTGCAGTGGGCCGACCAGAGCAGCCTGCAACTCTGGCACTACCTGGAGCGTCACTGCGCGCAGATGAGCCTGATGATGGTGGGCCTTCATAATGAAGACAAAGCAGGCCGGAACGATGATCCGGCCCAAAATCAGTGCCTGGTCCAACTGCTGGCCGACCTGCCGCGTTATGTTACGTTCCACTCTATTTCTTTAGAGCGACTGCCTCAAGGCAAGGTCAAGGAAATGTTGGAAAATATCTGGCAGCAGCCGGTGCCCCTGGACCTGGTGGCGGCAATTTATCGCCGCACGCAGGGCAACCCCCTGTTTGTGGACGAGGTGGCCCGGGGTTTGTTGGAGGAGGGGGTAGTGGCCCGGCGTGACGCCCGGCGGCGCCTGGCCTCAGTGGTGGAGAGCGACCTGCCCAAAAATATTCACGAAGCCGTCCATCGCCGGATTGATCGTTTGAGCAAGGAAACCCAAACCCTTTTGTACCAGGCCGCCATCCTTGGCCCCACCTTCCGCTTTGCCGACCTGCACGAGATGAGCGACCTTTCGGAATGGGATGCGCTGGAAAACCTGGATATTGCCCTGGAGCGGCAATTCATCAGAGAAACGCCGCACGAGGGCGTGCTGCGCTTCAAACACCCGGAGATCCGGCAAGTATTTTATCAAAATCTGGGCGGGCTTAAACGGCGGTTGATGCACCGCGAGGCCGGCGAGGCCCTGGAACGGCGTTACGCCGCCGAAACCGAAACCATTGCCCCCGCCCTGGCCGGCCATTTTCACCAGGCCCAGGAATCTGAAAAAAGGTTAAAGTATAGCTTACAAGCAGCCACACAAGCCGAGGCCCGCTATGCCGGCCCCATAGCCTTGTTCTGGTATACGCAGGCCCTCGAAGCCCTGGATCACCTGGAGCGGAATGACAAAACTGAGCAGCAGCAATTTGAGTTGTTGTTGGCCAGGGAACAAATCTATAGCCGGCAGGGCCAGCGCAAAGCCCAAGCCGCCGATTTGGTGACTCTACAAACGTTGGCCCAAACGTCTGGTGATCCGGCCCGGCAGTCCGCCGTGCATAACCGGCGGGCGGCTTACGAACGGGCGGCCAGTCGTTTTGTCCAGGCCACTACCGAGGCCGAAGCAGGCTTGCAGACGGCGCGCCAGGCCGGGAATCCTGTTTTAGAGGGCGAAAGTCTGGAGCAAATGGCCCAGATTGCCATTAACCGGGGCGATTTTAAGGCGGCGCGCGAACATCTCCAGGCTGCCCAAAATATCTTTGCCAAAGCTGAATGTCAACATGGCCAGGCCCGGTGTCTCAATGCGTTGGGCACCGTCCACCGGCAATTGTATGATTACGCCCAGGCAGAAGATTATTACCAGCGCGCCCTGACCATCAATCGGGCGGTGAGCCATTGGCCGGGCCAGGCAGTTTGCCTGAGTAATTTGGGGGCGTGGTATCAGGAGACGGGCGATTACGCCGGCGCTAAAACGTTAGGCCAACAAGCTCTGGAAATCAACCGTTTGATCGGTTATCGGCGCGGAGAGGCCATTTGCCTGCACCGCCTGGCCTTGATTTATAAAGCGTTGGGGCATTATCAAACGGCTCAAACGTATCTCCAACAGGCCATGACCATCCGGCGGCAGATTGAGGATAACCAGGGGGAGGCCGAAGATTTAAGGGCTGTCGGCTTTATTCACCTGGATAACGGGGAGTATGCTGCGGCCCGGGAACACATTGGCCAGGCGTTGGAGATATTCCAGAGCCTCAAAATTCGCGCTTTTGAGGGCGATACATGGTTGGTGTTGGGGCTGGCTTTAGAAGGATTGAATGACCTGGTGAAAGCCAGGCATGCTTATCAGCAGGCGCAAACCATCCATACCCAGGCCGGCAAAGAGGCCGGCGTTATTGAGGCGCGAGCCGGTTTGGCCCGCTGTCTACTGGCCAAAGGCGAGGTGGGCCAGGCCCAAACCGAAATAGATGTCTGTTTGACCTGGCTCAAGCCCCACGCCACCCTGGGCATTCACGATCCCATTCGCCTTTATTTGACCGTTTACCGGGTTTTGCAAGCCGCCGGTAATACCGAGGCCGCCGCCGAAGTTTTGCAAACGGGCCTGGCCCTGCTCCGTCGCCATGCCGATAATATTGACGACCCCGAGTTGCGCGCTTCGTTTTTGGAAAACGTGCCGGAAAATAAAGAGCTTTTGGGGCTTAATAAATCACACTATTCAACGGATATTCAATAATCCCCTCGGCCCCGGCTTTTTTGAGCCTGGGAATGACATCTCGCACGGTTTGTTTGTCAATCACCACTTCCAGGGCCACCCAATCGGCGTCAGTCTGATTAGAAATGGTGGGGGTGTGCAGCGCCGAAAGCTGGCCGGAAACCTGTTCCAGTTTGGACTTGGGCACGTTCATCTTCAGCCCCACCTTGCCCTCGGCTTCCAGCGCGCCCTTGAGCAGCATAGCCACTATCTCTATTTTTTCACGCTTCCACCGGTCGGCCCAGGCTTGCTGATTGGCAATAAGTTTGGTGTTTGATTCCACCACCGTATCCACAATCCGCAGGCGGTGCGCCCGCAATGAAGCGCCGGTTTCCGTGCCCTCAACAATGGCGTCAACCAGATGCGGCACTTTAATCTCTGTTGCGCCCCATGAATACTCCACTTCTGCCGAAACGCCATGCCGTTCTAAATATCGCCGGGTGGCCTGCACCAGTTCGGTGGCAATGCGTTTGCCTTCCAGGTCTTTCACGCTGTGAATATCCGAAGCCTCCGGCACAGCCACCACCCAGCGATAAGAATCCGAGGTGGATTTGCTGTAAACCAAATCTTCCACTTCAACCACGTCCGCGTTGTTTTCGGTAATCCAGTCTTTGCCCGTTAAGCCCACGTCCAGCACGCCGCGTTCCACGTAGCGGGCCATTTCCTGGGCGCGGAACATCAAACACTCAATCTCCGGGTCGTCAATTTGGGGCACGTAAGAACGGCCCGACAGCGATATTTTATAACCGGCCTTGCCAAAAAGTTTTATGGTTGATTCTTGGAGACTGCCTTTAGGCAAGCCCAGTTTCAAAACACTCATTCTGTTAAAGATCCCTTTCTTGTTCAGTTACAAATTCCAGTTGCCCCTGCTTGATCCGGCGGTAGTAACAACTCAGCCGCGCTTTTCCGGCAGCGTTTTTGGTATGACATGCGCCCACGCCCAGAGGTTTGACCAGGTACAACAAAGAATTTTGTTCGCAATTCACCCGTATCTCCACAATGGCCAGGGTGTCGCCGGAGGTGGCCCCCTTGATCCATAACTCATCCCTGGAAGTGCTCCAAAACGCAGCCACCCTGTGCGCCAGCGTATAATTTAGCGCCGTTTCATTGGCGTAGCCTATCAGCAGCACCTCGCGCGTGTCGGCGTGCTGCACCACTACCGGCAGCACCGCCGCCCGCGCCTGGGCCACTTTTTTCAATTTGTTGAAGTCAAGCAATAGCTCGCTGCCCTCTTCCAGGCGTTGAGGCTCTATTTTTTGTTGGATCATTATTTAACGCTCTCCAATATCCTGGGCAGTTCCGCTAACGTTTGTATTTCAAACGTAGGCAGTATTTGGCCGTTTATTTGTCTGTGCGGGTTGAACCAACACGTATCAATCCCGTAATTGCGCCCGCCCTGAATATCCGAGGTCAGGCTGTCGCCGATGATCAACACCTCATTTTTGGCCGGATGGCGCATGCGGGCAAAAGCAAGGCTAAAAATTTGCGGGTCCGGTTTGGCCGCGCCAACTTCTTCGGAGATAATGATTTCTTTGATGTGCCTATAAATGGCTGAACCTTTGAAGCGGGGCCTTTGCACTTCGGCCAGGCCGTTGGTGATGATGAGGATATTATATTTTGGCGACAGTAATTCAACGGTTTCCTCTGCCCCTGCCATCAAAAAAGAGGCTGCGGCCAGGTTGGCCAGGTAGGCGGCGCTAAAAACTTGCGGGTTATAAGTAATGTTAACCGTTTCAAAAAGCAATTCAAAACGTCGCGTTCTGAGGCTGGCCTGATCTATTTTGCCCTGTTCAAACTCAAGCCAGATGGCGTGGTTGATGCGGCGATACGCATGCAAATACCGCTCCTCAAACGGATAGCCGAGTTGCCCAAAGGTATGTTGCAGGGCAAATTGTTCAGCCCGGTCGTAATCAAATAAGGTGCCGTCGGCGTCAAAAAGTAGCCATTTGTATTTCATCCCGGTACTCCATAACCTAACCGCTTCTGCGGGATTAAAGCAACCGGCCTACTGTACTATAGCCCGTCTCATTTCGCAAGCATAGCGCTGTTAAATTTCGGCAAAAGCCAAGGTAGGGATTGCTACGGCTAGCAGCCTGTCGGAGAGAAAAGATTTCCAACAAACGAGATCAATGTTAAGCTAAAGGCCATCAGCAAGAACACTGTGCTGGCTACTTAACTCATCCGTCAGGGCAACGAGGGTTTTCGCCGTAAAATTACCAATCTGAGTAGAGATTTATTCTTGACAAATGACCCTTTTCGCCGTATCATATCTGCATATCCCCCCTATTCTTTTGAGAATAGGGCGCGAGGCCGTAGCAGATGCTGCGGCTTCTGCATTTATACCCCACCATTGTTTATGTAGACGGATTTAACCTCTATTACGGTTCGTTAAGAGGAACACCTTACAAATGGCTTAATCTGCAACGGTTATGTGAGCTATTGCTACCCCAAAACGAGACTATCGCCATCAAATATTTCACCGCCAAAGTCAGCGCTCGGCCTCACGATCCTGACCAACCAATTCGCCAGCAAACCTATTTACGGGCGCAGAAAATAACCTTGATTTTTTACCCCCCAAAAAATAAACCGTTTAGACGTTATCCCCAAATAACTTCCTGGTTCTTCCAGAATTTCCGTGGTGTAGGGGCAGGTCTTGTGCCTGCCCAGGGCGACCACAAGGATTCGCCCCTATATATTGGGGTATGCCACGGAAAATCCCAAAGAGCCAACTTCCTTTGTCATCACCACCAGTACCAAGTAATTGGCAAACAAAGCCCTAATCCAGAAACCCTGGCCGAACCGCCAATTTGGCCAGGCCGCGTGCATTGGACAGCACGGTTCGTGCATCACCACAGCGTGGGGTCTTGAGAGGTTCAAGCAAATCAGAGTCGTTGGTGATGAGCACCGCGACATCAAAACGTTGCTTATGCCCACATTGACGAGATGAGCCGCAATGTTCACACCCGAACCTTTTTCTTCGGTTTTGATGACCTTAACCGATTTGGCCGGATTGCTTGCCAGAGGCATACTAATCTCGTGGGCCAGAAAATAACTTTTTATGGTATAATAATTGCCATATATCCTAACCTGGACAAGCCAGAACCAAAAAGTTTCAGACCTGCACTACGATTGGAGTGATGTAAAATACCTCAACTCCCCAAGTCGAGACGAGGTGATCGAGATGGCAACCATGCTGATGACAGAAAAATAGCGTGGTGATCATCCTGGCAATGTACAAGAAGTTAGTTGTTAAGGTAGTACTAATGTGCTTTATTCCTGGCTAGATTGAAATGGAGGAATTTGATGACTAGAATTTTCAGCATGTCCCGCCTCAAGGTTGTTGTTTTATTGATTACGCTCACCACTCTGGCTTGCAGCCTTAGTTCTGGGTTAGGTCAAAGTGGTGGTAAGCCAAATGCTGTCATTACCTATCCACAAAATGGTGTCAATGTGGTGATGGGTCAAGTAGTGGTAGTAGAATTTGGCGCAACCGATGTTCAAGGTGTGGCGCGAGTGGAGTTGTTGATTGATGGTCAGCCCGTTTACAATAAACCGGTTGAGCCGCCTGTCAATGTGCTACGCGATAGTTATCGCTGGACTCCGCAGGCTGTTGGCAGCCACGCGCTTGAGCTTCGCGCGTATAATGTAAAAAACCAGGCAAGCGACCCCCACGTGGTCACGGTAAGCGCCTCCCAGTCCGTCCTCCCCGAACAACCGTCTGCGCCGGGAGAGGGCGCGGTTGCGCCTACCCCTACCCTGGTTGCCCCTCCCAGCCTGGTCGAGCCGAGCCAGGCCGTCAGCGGCGCGCAACCGGTCAGCATTGTCAGCAGTAGCCCGCGCGCCACGATTATTGTGAAGGGGTTGTATGTCCGGGCCGGGCCGGGCACCAATTACCCGATTCTGGGCGTGCTGGCGTATGGTCAATCTGCGCAGATTACGGGCAAAAACCCGGAGGGAACGTGGTGGCAGGTTGTTTATCCCTCCGACAGCGACAGGCGGGGTTGGATTTCGGCCAATGCTCAATATTCCTCGCCCAGTAATGTGGCGCAACTGCCAATTGTGAATGTGCCGCCCCCACCTTCGCCCGGCGCTCCACCGACGCCACCGCCGCCGCCTCAAACCAAGCCGGTCATCTATAAATTCGTCGCCGACCGCACTATCATCAATCCTGATGAGGAGGTGGTGTTGAGTTGGGATTTAGAGGGCGGTCTGAACACGGTGGCCTATCTGGTCTATGAAGACCACCGCGACCCTCTGGTTTCTCCGGGTAAACAGGTTATTAAACTGAAACGTACGACCGACTTTACGTTATACACCAAAAATCCGGCTGGCGAAACCACGGCCGGGCTGCGCGTCGAGGTGATTCCTGGACTGAGCACGCCCAAATTACTCTATCCGGCCGACGGCGCCGTCTTTAATCATACCTCTCGCCAGACCATCCTGGAGTGGAAATCGGTGGCGAACGCCAGAAAATACCGGGTGGAGATTGATGCTCACGACATCTGCCAGGCCGGTAAATGGTGCAGCAATGTGGGGGGCAAAACCAAAATCGCCGAAACGAGCGACACCTGGTATGTTGACACCGCCCCCAATAATCTCACTTTATTCCGATGGCGTGTCTGGGCGGTAGATGCTCAAAATCGAGAAGGCCCCAAAAGCGAGTGGCGACACGTGTTCTATCAACCCTGTCCCACCCCCAACTGCGTTGACCCGCCCCGACCGCCGGTACCTATCACCCTCGACGGCACCATTTTTAGCGATAAAACCGTCCCCATCAACCTGCAATGGCAGTCGGTGCCGAATGCGAATGTGTTGCGGTACGGCATTCAAATTCAGCGGTACGAAAATGGGACGTGGCGCGACCTCGTTCTCGAAGGGGTGACGACGACCAGTTACCAACTGGCTGTAGGCAAATTTGGCTTCAATCTCAAAGAAGCCTATCGCTGGCAACTCTGGATAGTCAACACCGATGGCGTTTCCAGCTCCAGAACCGATTGGTTGTCTTTCTCTTACCAGGCCCCTCCTGTACCCCCTGGGCCGCCGACCCAGCCGCCGAAAATTACTATCCAACTGCCGCCGGTGCCGGCCAATCAGCCGATCAAATTGACCTGGGAGCCGCTCCCCGGCGAGAATATCCGGTACGTTATCGAAATCAAATCCAGCAGCGGCAAATCTAAAACGTTTGAGGTGACGACACCGGAGTTTATCTTTATTCCCGTGCAACTGATGGCGGAACTGGCGCAAGCGCCATTGCAATTGAGCGACCTCTTTGCCAGTCTGACCGGCGCGCCTCTTTTGGCCCAACAACCCGTAGAAACATGGCAATGGCGCGTGTGGGGCAGGAACAACGATGGGGATGGACCGCCCAGTGATTGGCAAACGTTAACGGTGCTGCTTGAGGGTGGAGACCCCGACACCCCTCCTGGCCCTGGCCCAATGCCGTCTACACCTCTTCCTGCTCCCGTCCTCAATAGTCCGGCCAACGGCTTTGTGTCGAATACGCCCCAGTTTAGCCTGGCCTGGTCAGCGGTGGACCAGGCTGTGGGCTACGTGGTTGAGGTTGACTTCTTTGACAAGTGTGGGCCGGGTAAATGGTGCGCCGACTCCGACCCCGGTAATCTGCAAGTCATCGGAGTGACTGAAACGACCTACGTGTTGAACTGGGACCCGAATCTGCAACGGGGTCGCTGGCGCGTAGCGGCGGTTGACGCGGCCAATAATCCCGGCGCGAAAAGCGATTGGTTTGAATTTGCTTACCAATCACAAGTGACCCCTCCCAATCCAAACGTCCTGCCCGCGCCTGGCAACCCTTACCCGGCCGATGGAGCCACGGTCAACGGCACCACCAATATCATTGCCCTGCAATGGGATGCAATCCCCAATGCCGCCGGATATAACTTTGAAATTGAGGGCGTAGGTGGAATTGCCTGCCCGGTTAATGCCTGTTCGATGGAGTGGAATGGAACCAATCCAATTCGCTGGCGAGCGTGGGCAATAGATGCCGCCGGCGCCGCGGGGACTCAAAGTCCCTGGTGGCAGTTTACCTATGTTTATACCCCACCGGAACCGCAGCCGCAACCAACCACCGAACCCACTACCGAACCGCAACCTCAACCAACCACTGAACCTGGCCCAACCATTCTCCCCGTCACCGAGACTCCCGGCAATCCCTTCCCGGCCGATGGCACCCAGATTGATGCCACCACCTCCCGTGTCGCCTTACAGTGGGGGTCTGTAGCCAATGCGGTGGGCTATGTGGTTGAGATTGAAGGAGTAGGCCAATTCTCGGTGGTTGACCCGGTGTATGCTTTTGAGTGGAATGGGGCAGCGCAAGGCCGCTGGCGAGTCTGGGGTATGGACGCCGCCGGCAATCCCGGCCCGCAAAGCCCCTGGTGGACATTTTTCTATGTCTTAAGCCCACCACCAACCCAGGAACCGCCGGCACCGCCAACCCAGGAACCACCGCCACCGACCGAGGAACCACCGCCCCCACCGACCGAGGAACCACCGCCACCACCGACCGAGGAACCGCCGCCGACCGAGGAACCGCCGCCGCCAACCCAGGAACCACCACCGCCACCAACTCAGGAACCATCGGCGGGGGGTGGAGGTGGATAGCCTCCTGACCCGGAATGGTTGATAGACAAATTTAATAATAATGAACCGTTCCGCAATTCATATTATCATTACTGGGGAGCAGGTTTTGAACTTACTCCCCAGTTTTGTATATTTAGTGCCAATGTCAGCCTGATGCTTTGAGATTGGGCCAGTCTTTGAGACTGGCCCAATCTAGCCACATTCAAACAATCAGCGTGCCAGATGCATTAGGGAGATGTCCATTCTGAATAGACTATCGGTTGCCTTAAATATTCGCCCCGGCGAGGGGCAACTGGTCATGCTGCTGCTGGTGCATTCGCTTTTCATAGGGATTGCCAAAGTTTTTACCAGCGCCGCGGCCAGCGCTTTATTCATCAATGCGTATAGCGCCCAGGCCTTGCCCTATGTTTATATCGGCGTAGCTGTCGCGGTCAGCCTGGTTGGATTCGTCTATACCAGGCTGGAAGAACATCTCTCCTTTAAGGCGCTGCTGGTGGCTAACTTGAGCATGTTATTGATGGGACTGGGCGCCTTTCGCTTGGTACTGGGGCTAACCGGGGCCAGGTGGCCAACGTTAGCCCTGATGATTTGGTTTGAAATGTTGTGGGCCCTGACCGGCCTGGAATTTTGGGGCTTGGCCAGCCGGCTGTTCAATTTACGCCAGGGCAAACGCCTGTTTGGCCTGGTCGGTTCTGGAGAGGTAACGGCCACGATTATCAGCGGCTTTGCCATGAGCTACCTCGTGGCCCTCATCGGCACACCCAACCTGCTGCTGGTGGCGGCCGGCGGCGTGGCCGGTTCGCTGGGGATGCTTCTCTATATTGCCCACCTGTACCACGACCAGCTTGCTGCCCCCGTTGATACCCTCCAACGTCAACGGTCTCAACCGGCCAAAGAGCAAAAATCATACCTGGATTTCTTCAAAAATCGTTACATCGTCTTAATTTTTGCCCTGTCTGCCACGGCCTTGCTCAGCTATTATGTTGTTGACAACGCCTTTTTTGACCGCGCCCAGGTTCGCTATACCAACGCCGACCAACTGGCCGCTTTTATAGGCAACTTTTTGGCGATGGCCGGAATACTCTCACTGGTCAGCCGGATTTTCATCTCAGGACCGTTTATGGAACGATACGGCTTGTTGGGTGGGCTACTCTCGCTGCCGACAATGGTCGCTATCGGCGCCATATTGGTCATCATCATTGGCACCGGCTGGGGACCAATTGCGTTTATTTTCTGGCTGACCACCGCCGCCAAGTTATTTGACAGTAGCCTCAGATATTCGATTTACCGCTCCGGTGGACTGGTTCTCTACCAACCCCTCCCGGCTCAACAACAATTACAGGTTCAAACGGCGGTGGAGAGCGTCGTCGAACCCATGGCCGGGGGGGTGGCCGGCATTCTCTTGCTGGTTTTAACCAACTATCTGACGTTTGGGGCCATCCAGCTTTATTATATTTTGCTCGTCATCCTGGTAGGCTGGATTATCCTTATCTTTTTATTAAACCGGCAATACGCCGTCGTTCTGACCCAAGCCCTGACCCGGCGCCGGCTGGAGGGTGATTTGCTGGCCCTGGCCGATGGGTCCAGCCTGGCCGTGTTGCAGCAAGGACTTAATAGTCCGCACGTGGGCCAGGTTCTCTACGCTTTGGATGTCCTGGAAGAAATTGAGCACGAGTCGCTTGACACATTTCTGCGTCGAGCCTTGCGCCATCCTGCCCCGGAAGTGCGGCTGGAGGCGCTGCGGCGTATTGAACGCCGGCAGGCGACCTCGGCCCTGCGCGCTGTCAGGTTGGTTGTGACGTATGAACAGGTGGTCCTGGTGCGAGCGGCGGCTCTGCGCGCTCTGGCCGCCCTGGGCGGCGCAGACGTGGTGGAAAATGTAAAACCTTATCTGGATGACGCCAACCCTCAAATCCGGCAAGGCGCGCTGATTGGCTTGCTCCGCAGCGGCGGCATTGAGGGCGTGCTCATCGCCGGGCAACAATTGTTGCAAGCCGTCGCCGCGCCTGATAGCGCGGAACGCGCCTTTGCCGCCCAAGTTTTGGGAGAAGTGGGCATTAGTAGTTTTTACCAACCCCTCCAGAATTTACTGCAAAACGAAAACGTCGTGGTTCAACGGGCCGCCCTGGTGGCAGCAGGTAAACTGCGGGCCCCGCAATTGTGGCCGTTGGTCATTCAAGCTTTATCTACGCCTAACCTGTCCACCGCGGCGTTTTCGGCCCTGGCAGCCGGAGGCGAGGCGGCGCTGCCACAAGTGCGGGCCGCTTTTGACCGCCCCGGCCAATCCCGCCAGACCTTGATCCGGCTGGCCCGGGTCTGCGGCCGTATGCGGGGAAACCAGGTCATCGCCCTGCTGCGCGATAAGCTGGATTATCCTGACCGGGATGTTCGTCTACAGGTGTTAAAATCGTTGAACGGGTGCGGCTATCGCCCTGAGCCGGAAGAGGCGGCCTTGATTCGTGACCGTCTCAAGCAAGAAGTCGCCGACACCACCTGGCTGCTGATGAGCCTGACCGACCTGGGTGAAGACGAGATCTTAAAACCCCTCCGGCGCGCCCTGCATCATGAATTGGCGCAAAACCAGGCCTGTCTTTTTTTGCTGCTTTCTTTTGTACACGACTCGGCCTCAATTCTACAGGCTCAAGAGGCCCTGCGGGATAGCTCGGCTGAAAAAAGAGCCTATGCCCTGGAAGTCATTGACCTTTTGCTGCCGGCGGAATTAAAAGCGATATTACTGCCCCTGTTTGACGAGACGATTTCTCCCCAGCGCCGACTGGAACAATTAACGGCTGTTTTTCCTCAACAAAAATTGGGCCAATCCCAGCGACTGGTCGAGCTGTCCCAACCAGATAACCGACTCGGCGACTGGATTACAGCCTGCGCCCTGGATGCCATAGCCCACCTCTCTCTTACGGAGGCCGCGCCGGTTGTCAGCAAAGCCCTCGCGGCGGCCAATCCCATGGTGCGGGAAACCGCCCTGTGGGCCCTGATCAAGTTGGCCCCGGCCGGATATTGGCCCCCCCTTACAGCCTGCAACGACCCCAGTCCCCAGGTGGCGCGGGTAGCGCAACATTTGCAAGCAGTTAGAAACGGAGCCAAAGTGACCATGTTATCAACCATAGAAAAGGTTTTTGCTTTGAAAGCCGTAGATATTTTTGCCGAGACCCCCGAAGAAGCGCTGGCCGAAGTCGCTTCTATCCTGGAAGAGGTAGAGGTCAAGAGTGGCGAAACAATTTTTGCCAAAGGTGAACCGGGCCATAGTTTGTATCTGATCTTTGAAGGTCGCGTCCGGGTGCATGACGACCAACAAACCCTGGCTGAACTGGGCAACGGCGACATTTTGGGAGAAATAGCCCTGTTTGAATCCGAGTTACATTCGGCCGCGGCCACGGCGCTGGAGGATACCCGCCTGTTGCGCCTGGACCAGTCCCCCTTTTATGAGTTGCTGGCCGACCGGAGTGAGGTTGCCCAGGGGGTCATTCGCGTCTTAGGCCGGCGGATACACCTCCTGAACCAAAAGTTGGCCGATTCGCAAGGCCAACTTGACCAAAAGCGCGAAAAACCCGGCAAGTCCAGGGATGTTTTGCTGGACGGCATCATGAGAAAGTTGTAAAGAACGGTTCAGCCTCGTCGCCTTGCGCCACATTAAGGTCGGCGAACAAATCACCATCAACTACAAAAGCACCACAGAAAAGCTGGCTTATCCATTATTTCAGTGCTACTGTGGGTCGCCCCACCGTTTAGGCTGGATAGAGTAGAGGCGTGATGCCCAAATTCAGTTGTTTTATTATTGGTGAAACCACCCTGCTCATTCAATGCGCCAAAATTCTGCTCCGGCGCGGTCACGAAATTTACGGCATCATCTCGCCCGATGCGACGGTCAATGACTGGGCCAGGGCTAATAACCTCCTTTGTGCTGAACCAGCCGCCGACCTCGTTGCCTTTATGAGCCGGCCCTTTGATTACCTGTTCAGCATCGTCAACTGGCGCATCCTGCCCAAAGAGGTTTTGGCCCTGCCTCGTCGTTACCCCATCAACTACCACGACGCCCCCCTGCCGAAATACGCCGGCGCGCATGCTACCTCTTGGGCAATTATGCAGCGAGAAACAGACCATGCCGTCACCTGGCATGTTGTGACCAACCTGGTTGACGCCGGCGACATCCTCAAGCAGCGGCCCATTCCCCTGGCACCCCATGAGACCGCCTTTACCCTCAATGCCAAGTGCTACGACGCCGCCATCACCTCCTTCACCGAACTGGTCGAGGAACTTTCCTCCGGTCAGGCATCGCCAATCAAGCAAGATTTGGCCCGGCGCGCCTATTTTCCCCTTTACCAAAGACCGGCTGCCGGCGCTGTTCTCTCCTGGAACCAGACCGCTCACGATATTGACGCTCTGGCGCGCAGCCTGGATTTTGGTCCCTACCCTAACCCGCTTGGCCTGCCCAAGATTGCCGTCGCTCAGGAGTTCATCATCGCGCCAAAAGTTGAGACGCTCACCTCCAGGTGCGGAGTCCCGCCGGGCACGATTACCGCCATCGAGCCTGACTCAATCAAAGTGGCGACCACCACTTACGACCTCGCCTTCCATCACATCCTGACCATTGACGGCCAGTCGCTCTCTATACCCGATGTCGTCGCCAGGCTCAAACTGGGTCAAGGCTCTCGCCTGGCCGAGCTTGCGCCGGACACAGCGCAACGCCTGACCAGGCTGAATGAGACCCTCTGCCAGCATGAGCCGTTTTGGGTGGAACGGCTGGCCGATTTACAGCCTGTCTCCCTTCCTTATGCCAGGCGAGGCCCACTTAAGCAAACTAAACAGACTCCCAAAGTCTTAACGCCGCTATCCATCCCGGAGGAGGTCGCCGCTTTTGCTCAAACCTGGCCCCGGGGAGAGCTTCTGCTGGCTGCGTTTGCCGTCTACCTGGCCCGTGTTGGCGGGAGCGGCTGTTTTGATTTTGGCTTCAGGGACGCCAGACTGCGGCGTGACCTGGCCGGATTGACCGGCTTTTTTGCCCCCCTGGCGCCGCTGCGGGTAAATATTGGCTACGAGCAAAGTTTTGCCGACATTTTCGACATCTTGCAGGCAGAGACAGCCTTAGTCAGATGCCGTCAGAGTTATGCCCGGGATATTATAGCCCGATACCCCACCCTGTCATCGTCGCCGAAGACAGTGGCAAGTCCGCTCGCCTGGCCGGTCATTGTCGAACAGGGTATAGACCCGGATAACGATGCCCCCCTCCCTGGCGCCGAACTGACCCTCGCCCTCGCCCCGGACGAGTCTCGTCTGGCCGGTTATTGGCTCTATGACCCGGAGATATTGGCCGAGGAGAGCGTCAAGACGATAGACCATCAATTTATGGCCCTGCTGCAAGCCATCGCGCGTAATCCCCGCCAGCCTATCGTTGACCTGCCCCTCCTGAGCGACGAAGAGCGTCGTCACCTCCTGGTAGATTTAGCCGGGTCAGACCTCCCGGCGATGGATTATCCCCGCCAGCGCTGTCTCCATCAATTATTCGAGGCCCAGGCCGGCCGCGCGCCTGAAGCCGTCGCCGTGCGTTTCGCTGACCAACAACTCACCTATCACGAACTGAATGGCCGGGCAAATCAGTTGGCCCATTACCTGCAAGCGCGGGGGGTAGGGCCGGAGGTGGTGGTAGGAATTTACGTGGAGCGTTCTTTGGAAATGATGGTGGGACTGCTGGGCATCCTCAAGGCCGGAGGAGCCTACCTGCCGTTAGAGCCGGCCTATCCCCAACGGCTGGCCTTCATGCTGGAGGACAGCGGGGTTTCCATCCTGCTTACCCAGGCGCGATTGCGGCCGGGACTGCCTGAACACCAGGCGGAGGTAGTATACCTGGACTCGGATTGGGACCTCATCAGCCGGGAGAGCGCAGCCAACCCGGTTAGCCCGGTCGAGCCTGAAAACCTGGCGTATGTGATTTATACCTCGGGTTCCACGGGCCGGCCCAAGGGGGTGCAGATTTGCCACCGCAGCGTTGTACACCTGCTTGAAACCACGCGCCCCTTGTTTGACTTCAACGAGGAGGACGTTTGGACCGTTTTTCACTCTTACGCCTTTGATTTCTCAGTCTGGGAAATTTGGATGCCTCTCGGTTGCGGCAGCCGGCTCGTCATCGTTCCCACCCAGGCCATTCAGTCGCCGACGCTGTTTTACGACCTGTTGCGTGCCGAGCAAGTAACCGTACTCAATCAAACCCCGTCGGCGATGCGCCAACTGATTCACGCCCAGAAAGAGACTCCCCCCACCGGGTTGGCCCTGCGCCTCATTGTTTGCGGGGGCGAAACCTTTCCCGGCGAAATGCTGCCCGCTTTGCTTGAGTGGAACGCGCCGGTCTGGAATTTTTACGGGCCGACCGAAGCCACCGTCTGGGCTGCTATTCATCAGGCTAAAGCCGCCGACGCTTTCCTGGCCTCAATTCCTATTGGCCGTCCCCTGCCTGATACGCAACTCTACATCTTGGACAGCCGGTTGCAACCTGTGCCCATCGGTGTGCCCGGTGAGTTATATATCGGCGGAGCCGGCCTGGCCCGGGGCTATCTCAACCGGCCTGACCTGACCGCCGAAACATTCATTCCCAACCCATTTGGAGGGATAAAGGCGGAAGGCGGAAGGCGGAAGGATGAAAATGGTCTTTCCTCATCCTTCATCCCTCATCCTTCATCTCTTAACCCTCATCCCCCCTCTCTGCTCTATAAAACCGGCGACCTGGCCCGCTACCTGGCCGATGGCGTCATCGAGTTTCTGGGGCGGCTTGACCACCAGGTCAAGATTCGCGGTTTCCGGGTGGAGTTGGGCGAGATTGAAGCGGTGTTGCATCAGCATCCGGCTGTGCGAGAAG
The DNA here is from genome assembly GCA_016931895.1 of Anaerolineae bacterium. Taxonomy (NCBI): domain Bacteria; kingdom Bacillati; phylum Chloroflexota; class Anaerolineae; species Anaerolineae bacterium. The sequence goes on along the minus strand of JAFGDY010000133.1, from coordinate 16,278 downwards.
GGGTAGTCCTGGCCAGGGAAGATATTCCCGCTGAAAAGCGGTTGGTAGCCTACATCGTTCCCGGCCAGTCGCCGGCCCCAACCGCCAGTGAATTACGCGCTTTCTTGCAGGACAGGCTGCCTGATTACATGCTGCCTTCGGCGTTTGTCATGCTGGACGCCATGCCCATGACGGCCAATAAAAAATTGGATCGCCACGCCCTGCCGCCGCCTGGCCGTTCTCGTCCCCCTCTGTCCGGCGGCTTCGCCCCTCCCCGCACTATCGTCGAGGAACTGCTGGCCGGCTGGTGGGCTGACCTGCTCGGTCTGGAGCCAATCGGCGCCCACGATAATTTCTTTGAGTTGGGCGGGCATTCCCTGCTGGCAACTCAACTCGTTTCCCGCTTGCGCGACACCTTCCAGGTCGAGGTGTCTCTATCCACTCTGTTTGAGACCCCTACGGTCAGCGGCCTGGGCAACGCCCTCATGCTGCTGCGCCAGCGCAGCGTCAATGCGCCGCCCATCCTGCCTGTTTCAGCGGCGGAAGCGCTGCCTCTTTCGTTTGCCCAACAACGACTATGGTTTCTGCACCAGCTAGACCCCGCCAGCGCTGCTTATAACGTGCCGACGGCTATTCGCCTCAGCGGCCCACTCCAGGTGGACGCGCTGGCGCACAGCCTCAACCAGCTTGCGCAGCGCCACGCCGCCTTGCGCACGACCTTTACCGTAGTGAATGGGGAACCGGCGCAGCGCATTGCCCCCACCTTGACCTTACCGCTGCCGGTGGTGGACCTTTCCCAACTGCCCGCAGCCGAGCGAGAAATTGAGGCCCATCGGCTGGCTACAGCAGAGTCCCGGCAACCCTTTGACCTGGGGCGAGGCCCACTTTGGCGGACGACGTTATTACGATTGGCTGAACAGGAACACATCTTCCTGCTAACTCTCCACCATCTCGTTTCTGATGGGTGGTCCAGAAAAATCATGTTCCAGGACCTCTCCACTCTTTATCGGGCCTGCGCCGCCGGCCAGCCCTCTCCGCTGGCCAACCTGCCCCTCCAATACGCCGACTTTGCCCTCTGGCAGCGGCAGTGGTTGGCGGCGAGACCGGAGAGTGACGATTTTCCCCTCCGGCCCCAACTGGATTACTGGCGGCAGCAGCTTGATGACCTGCCCACTTTGCAACTCCCCACCGACCGACCTCGGCCGACTACGCAAACATTCCGTGGCGCAACCTATACGTTTGTCCTGCCCGGCTCGCTGGCCGAGTCACTCCGCGTCTTGAGTCAGCAGGAGGGAGTTACTCTTTTTATGACCTTATTGGCCGCTTTTCAAACCCTCCTGCATCGTTACACCAGCCAGCTAGACATTCCCGTTGGCTCGCCCATTGCCAATCGCCGCCACCGCGAGGTTGAAAACCTGATCGGTTTTTTTGTCAATACCCTGGTGCTGCGCGCCGACCTGTCTGGCAATCCCACCTTTCGAGAGTTGCTGGCGCGGGTGCGCCAGGTCGCCCTTGATGCTTACGCCCAGCAAGACCTTCCCTTTGACCAACTGGTCGAGGTGCTTCAGCCGGAACGCGACCCTGGCCGGCACCCCCTCTTCCAGGTGATGTTTAGCTGGCAAAACGAGCCACCCTTGCAAGCCCTGGCCCTGCCTGGCCTGACCGCCGCCTGGCTGCCGGTTGACCCCGGCGCGGCCCAATTTGACCTTTCTCTGGAATTGATTCAAGAAAGCGAGGGCTTGAGCGGGGCGTTTGAATACAATACCGACCTGTTTGACCCGCCGACCATCGCCCGGCTGGCCGGGCATTTTCAAATGCTGCTAAAGGGTATCGTGGCCAGGCCGGATGAACGTCTATCGGATTTACCCCTGCTGTCCCAGGTCGAACGGCATCAACTGCTGGTGGAGTGGAATGGCCTGGCCAGCTACATCTCCCCCCCCGCTCGTTGCCTGCACAAGTTGTTTGAGAGCCAGGCCGAGCGCACCCCGGCTGCGGTCGCCGTGATTTGCCTTGGACACCAGGCACCCGAGCTAACCTACCGTGAACTGAATCGGCGGGCCAACCAACTGGCCCACTATTTGCAAAAGTTGGGAGTCGGGCCGGAGACGCCGGTTGGTCTCTGTTTCGAGCGTTCCCCGGAGATGGTGGTGAGCCTGTTGGGTATCCTCAAGGCCGGTGGGGCTTACCTGCCCCTGGACCCGGATTATCCTCCAGAACGACTGGCCTTTATGCTGGCCGATACCCAGGCCCCTATCCTGCTCACTCAACAGCAGATTGCGGCTAAAATCGAAAATCTAACATCTAAAATCGCGCCTCTCAGGGTCATCTGCCTGGACACAGCAGGGGCCGTCATTGCCCGGGAAAGCGTGGAAAATCCGATGAGCGGGGCTACGGCTGAGAACCTGGCTTACATAATGTACACCTCCGGCTCCACGGGTCAACCTAAAGGCGTAATGATTGAGCATCACTCTTTGGCCTGGTACGCCAAAACAGCCACGGCGATGTATGGGTTAACGGCCAATGACCGGGTTTTACAGTTTGCTCCCATCAGTTTTGACATTAGTGTGGAAGAAATATATCCCTGTCTAACCTGTGGAGCGACGTTGGCGTTGCGCGCCGAGGAAATAGCCGGCTCTATTCCTGCTTTTCTGGAGGCGTGTCGGCAGGGAGGCATCACGGCCCTGTTTTTGCCGACCGCCTTCTGGCACGAACTGGCGACCGGCCTGGCTAACGAGCCGTGGCGACTGCCAGCCTCGTTGCGACTGGTCAGCTTTGGCGGCGAAAAGGTGCTGCCAGAGCGAGTGGCAGCTTGGCGCCGGGCCATCGGCAACCGGGTGCAATTGATGAACGGCTACGGCCCCACCGAAACCACTGTCGTTGCGACGCTCTGCCAATTGTCAGACACCGCCGAAGCCGCCGCCTGGTCGGCCTCCTCGATTGGCCGGGTGATTCCCGGCGCGCAGGTCTATATCCTCGACCAAAATTTACAGCCCGCGCCGGTCGGCGTGCCTGGCGAGTTGCACATTGGCGGCGAGGGAGTAGCGCGTGGCTACCTCAATCAGCCCAAGCTGACCGCCGCCAGGTTTATTCACAACCCATTTACAGGGGATGAAGGCGGAAGGATGAAGGCGGAAGACGGGGAGATTAATTTCATCCTTCATCCCTCTCTCTTCTCTCCTCTCCCTTCTCCCTTCCCTCGTCTGTACAAGACCGGCGATATGGCTCGTTACCGGTCGGATGGTACCATCGAATATCTGGGCCGCTTTGACCAGCAAGTCAAAATTCGAGGCTTCCGGGTTGAATTGGCCGAAATCGAGGCCATCCTGGCCCAACATCCTCAGGTACGCGAAGCGTTAGTCATCGCGCAAGCAGACAAGGCCGGCCACAACCGCCTTGTTGCCTACATTGTTCCGGCTCAATCACCTTCGGCCACTCAACCCTTAACCTTCAAACGTGACCTCCACCACTTTTTGAAAGGCAAATTGCCAGAGTATATGCTCCCCGCGGCGCTTGCGCTCCTGGAGGCGTTACCGCTAACCCCAAACGGCAAAGTAGACCGTCGCGCCCTGCCGGCGGTTGACCTGTCCGATTCCGCGCCGGTGGAAAGTTTTGTCGCGCCGCGCAACCGGGTCGAGCAAATTCTGGCCGAACTATGGGGCCAGGCGCTTGGTTTTGAGCGGGTGGGCATTGACGACAACTTCTTTGAATTGGGAGGGGACTCTATCCTCAGCCTACAGCTTATCGCCCGGGCCAACCAGGCCGGCCTGCGGCTCACTCCCCGCCAAATTTTCGAGCGGCAGACGATTGCCGGGTTGGCCGAGGTGGTAGACACCGCCGTCGTCATCGAGGCCGAACAGGGGCCGGTAACAGGCCCGCTACCCCTGACTCCCATTCAATGTTGGTTTTTTGAGCAGAACTTTGCCGCGCCCCACCATTGGAATATGCCGGTGCTATTTGAGCTTGAGCCGTCTCCTGAACCAACCCTGGTGGCCCAGGCCATTCATCACCTCCTCTGCCACCACGATGCGCTCCGGCTTCGTTTTGGGCGCTACGACCCGGCCGGCTGGCAGCAAATAAACGCCGACCTTGAGGAGGATGCCAGCGTTGTCCCTTTAATCGAAACCGATGTGTCAACCCTATCCACGCCGGAGCAAGAGGCAGCCATTCGAGCCGTGGCCGAGGAATTGCAGGCTGGCTTGAACCTATCCACCGGGCCGCTGCTGCGGGCCGCTCTGTTTCAGCTTGGCCCGCAAAAGGCGGCCGGGTTGCTCATTGTTGTGCACCACCTGGCCGTTGATGGCGTTTCCTGGCGCATTTTGCGGGAAGATTTACAGATGGCTTACCGCCAGCTTGCTCAGAGTGAGCCGTTGCGGCTGCCAGCCAAGACCACTTCGTTCAAACAGTGGGCCGAACTGTTAAGCGAGTACGCCCAATCCGACGCCCTGCGCGCCGAAGCTGCCTACTGGCTAAACGAATTACCGGCCCAGGCGGCCCGGCTGCCGATAGACTACCCCCCCGCCGAAAATACCGAGGCCTCGGCCCGAGTGGCGTCGGCGTCGCTCGATATTGAGGCTACCCACGCCTTACTCCACCAAGTTCCGGCCCTCTATCGCAGCCAGGTCAACGAAATATTGCTGGCCGGCCTGGCCCTCACCCTGGCCCGCTGGCTGGCGGCCAGAGGTATGGATTTGAAGCCGCTATTGATTGACCTGGAAGGACACGGCCGGGAGGAAATTGGGCCTGGCCTGGACCTTTCGCGCACCGTTGGTTGGTTTACCACCCTCTTTCCCGTCTCCCTGCGCCTGGCGGTAGACGCTTCGCCAGAGCAGGCCATCCAATTGGTTCAACAAACCCTCGCTCGTATCCCCCGGCGCGGCCTTGGTTATGGCTTATTACGCTACCTCAACGGCGAGGCCGACCTTGCCGCCCAATTACGAGCTTTGCCTCAAGCCGAAGTAAGTTTTAATTACCTGGGTCAATTTGAACAGGCCCCGCCGGCAGGCGACTTTCGCCTGCTGCCGCTGTCCACGACTCGCCGGCTGACCGGGCCGGCCCGCGGCCCCGCCAACCACCGCAGTCACCCGTTAGAAGTTGACTGCTACATTGCCGACGGCCACCTCTACGTGGATTGGACCTACAGTGAGCTGGCCCATCAACAAACCACCATCGCCGCCTTGGCCGACAGCTTTACCACTATCTTACGCTCGCTGATTGCCGCCGGTCAAGCCGGACAGGGCCGGCGTTATATGCCGCTCGATTTTCCATTGGCCCGGCTCGACCGGCCAACGATCGAGCAATGGGTCAACAACCCCTCCATCGAGGACATTTACCCTCTTTCGCCCCTGCAACAGGCTATGCTGGCGTACACTCAGGCCGCGCCCGGTTCGAGCGTTTACCGGGTACAGTGGGCCTGTACCTTGCACGGCCACCTGGATATTGCTGCCTTTCGACGGGCGTGGCAGCGCGTGGTAGAGCGTCATCCGATGTTGCGGACTGCTTTCATGTGGCAGGGTTTGGCTGAACCGCTCCAGGTGGTGCATCAGCAGGCCAGCCTTCCCTGGGAGTACCACAATTGGCAAGAGATGTCTTTAACCCAACAGCAGGTAAAATTAGCCGAGCTGTTACAGGCCGACCACGCCCGCGGCTTCGACTTGACCTCTCCCCCGCTCATGCGATTGACCCTCATCCAAACGGGGGCCAAAACCTGCGAGTTTATCTGGAACCATCACCATTTACTGCTGGATGGCTGGTCAACTTATCCCCTCTGGCGCGACGTCTTTACATTTTACGAAGCGTTTTGCCGGGGTGAAATTCCGCCAGCGACGCTCCCTGCTCCACCCTATCGGGCTTACATCGCCTGGCTGCGAGAATTGGAAACCCTAAAGGTCTCAAAGACCTTTAGGGTCTGGAAACCTCAGAATGACTTACTGCGGCCTGCCGACTATGACGAACAGCAACTTCGGTTGTCCCCGGATACAACCAGCCGGCTACAATCCTTTGCCCAACAGCATCACCTGACCCTGAACAGCGTAACTCAGGGCGTGTGGGCGCTGCTGCTGCGCTACTACACCGGCCGGGATAGAGTCACCTTTTGGACGGTGGTTTCTGACCGGCCAACGGCAGCCGATTTTGAGATGATGGTTGGCTTGCTGATTAACATTTTACCCGCGCCAGTGGACATTTCTCCGGCGATGCCCCTTATCCCCTGGCTGACCCGCCTTCAGCAGCAACAGGTTGAACTGCGTCAGCAGCGTGAGCATGACCCGCCTTTTATCCTCTCTCCCGGTGAGAGAGAGAACTTTAACCCTTTGTTTGAGAGCCTGCTCCGCTTTCAGAATTACCCCGTGAGTCCCGTGCTCACAGGGGAAGAGGTCGCCCCAAAATCGGGTCGCCGCCCGGAAATCCGTAACACGCGTTGGATAGACCGGTGGCCTTATCCGCTCAACGTCGAAGTCATACCGGGGTCAAGATTGTTATTGCAGATTAGCTATCAACAGAATTCCTTTAAAAAAGAAACGATTCAACAGATATTGAACCGTTTCCAGCGCTTATTGGAAGCTTTTATGGTTAATTCCCAGCAATCCCTGGCCGCCTTGTTGGGTCTGCTTGAAACGGAAGGGACGTAATGCATGAGACTTCCGAGGTTTTGAAAACCTCGGAAGTCTTCCCAAAAGATGGTTACTTCTTGGTTACTTCAGCCTCCAACTTTTTCGGGATTTCGATGTTGAGTTGTTTAATCTCAGGCGTCAGAGCCGGGGACCAGCGGATGTTGTCGAAATCCTGCTGGGGATAGCTTTCTTTAATTAAGGCGATTTGCTCCTTAGGCAGATAGTTTACCGCCTCGTCAACGGCCGACAGGTACCCACTGCTGCGTACCAATTTACCGGCATTTTTAGGTTCAAGCAGGTAGTTAATCCAGGCGTAGGCCGCATTCAAGTTCTTGGCCCCGGCCGGGACGGCAAAAACGTCAATAAAACCTATTGCCCCTTCTTTGGGGGCAATGAATTTAATATCTGGATTTTGCCGGCTTAACAACCAGCCGGTGCCGTCCCATCCTTCGGCCAGGTAGGTCTCTTCCCGCAGCATCAGGTCAATATTCTGCTGGCGCGTATTCCAGTAAGTTCTAACATTACCCCGACACTTCATCAGGTAATCCAGCGATTTTTCCATAATTTTCTGCCACTCGGCCGGGTCATTGGCAGCGGCATATAAGTCGTCGCCCAGGCCGTAGGCTGTGGCCACAAACATAGCGTAACGATAGCGATACGTCACCCGGCCGGCGTATTTGGGGTCGCATAACTGAAGATAAGAGGTGATGGGTTCCTTGACTTTGGCCGTGTTGACAATCAAGCCGGTAGCGCCCCAGGTAAAGGGAACGGCGTAAGTCTGACCATCCAACGTGGCGTGAGTAGCTACCTTCTCCCTAAGGGTAGAATTTACACCGGCCAGCTTTGAAATTCGATTGATCTCAAACGGCTGGTAGATGTGGTATAACTGCTGGGCCACCAACACCTCGGCCGCTGTCGGTTGGGCCAAATCCCATCCCCCTCCGTTTTCGCGGAGTTTGCTTATCAATTCGTCGTTGTCTGAAACGTAGGTAACTTCCACCTTGGCCCCGCTAGCCTGCTCAAACGCCTGCTTTAAATCGTCAGGCGCATACCCTTCCCAGGTCAACAGGCGCAGGGTCTGCCCGGAGAGATTGGGCAATTCGGCCAGGCCGGCCACGTCAAAGCGGGCAGTAATGGCCTCTACGTCAACCTGACGCGTCCGATTTTCGGCCACAAGCCGCAAGTTTTCAACCATTTCGGCATTAATCTCCTCCAACGCCGGGGTGAGGGGGGGAGACCATTTGATGTTATCAATGGCTTCTGGCGGTAAGCTTTCTTTAATTAAGGCCGCGCGGTTTTTAGATAAATAATTGATGGCCTCCTCTACCGCTGGCATATAGCCGCTGACCTCGGCCAATTTGCCCGCATTTTTGGCCTCGTACATGTAGTTAATCCAGGCATAAGCTGCTTCCAGGTTGTCGGCCTGGGCCGGAATGGCCAGGGTATCAACCCACCCCAAACCCCCTTCTTTGGGAACGACATACTTGATTTCCGGTTTGGATTGGCTCAACAACCAGCCGGTGCCGTCCCATCCTTCGGCCAGGTAGGTCTCTTCCCGCAGCATCAAGTCAATACTCTCCTGACGACTGGTCCAATAGGATTTGACATTGGGGTCGCACTCAACCAGATAGGCCAGGGCCTCTTCCATAATCTTTCGCCACTCGTCCGGCTTATCGGCTGCGGCGTATAGGTCGCGGCCCAGGCCATAGGCCGCCCAAACTAAGGTAGCGTAACGATAACGATAGGTGATACGGCCGGCATACTTGGCGTCACACAATTGCCGGTAAGAAGTGACTGGTTCTTTAATTTTGGCGGTATTGACAATCAGGCCTGAGGTACCCCAGGTAAAGGGTAGACCGTATTGGCTGCCCTCCACCGTGGAATACTTAACCACCTGTTCCTTGAGGGAGCCAATCACCTTGTCCAGATTGGTAACCCGGGCCGTATCAATAGGCTGGTAAAGTTTATAAAGTTGCTGGGTCAGCCCCAATTCAGTTAAGGTTGGTTGAGCAATATCCCAACCCTTCTGCTCGTTTTGGAGTTTAGCCACCAGTTCGTCGTTGTCTTCAATGTAAGTTATTTCGACCTTGGCTCCGGTGGCCCGCTCAAACGCGACGACCAACTCATCCGGGGCATAACCATCCCAGGTTAAAATATGGAGCGTCTGCCCGGACAGGTCGGGCAAATTAGTCACGCCCGCCGCCTCAAAGGCGGGCGCTGGCGCAGCCGGCTCTGTGGCTACTCCTCCGGCCGGAGCGGACTCGACTACTGGAACGGCGGCCGGGGTGGCCGTGGGGATAGCTTCAACTGTCGCCGTCGTATCGCATTGAGCGGCGACCAACGCCATCATGAGCATGGCTATAAATAAGGTAACTCCCTTGTAGTTTCTTAACATTTTCTTTTTCCCCTGGACACGGTATGATATTAGATATTCAGATAGTGTTTTTGAATCTGCCGTAGTGGCGGCAGCTTTGGGGAGGTCAGGAACTAAGTTCCTGGCTTACCCGGTCAAAATCTTTGTCTGAAAAACTATAGTTTTGTGAGTGAATAAAAATAGAGGCAACTCATTAAAGTATACCATAAGGTAATGATTTTAAAAATAAATCCAATGGTAATGGCGCAGCTTCCCAGTGGAAAAATGATAAGAATGGGACTTGCCAAACAACGAGCGCCCTCCCGGCTCGCCGGGAGGGCGCTCGTGTTGTGCAGTACAGGCCGCAAAATTGACACTCTGATGGTTACTTGTGCGCCGCCTGGACCTTGATCATATACAGTTGCTGCTCCGGCTTGAGCGGGCAGGCTGAGATGGGCTGATCTTGTGGGCAGTTGGCGTCGGGCGAAGGCTGCCAGTCCACGTTGACCAGTAACAAGGCCTTATCGCGGGTAAAAGCCATCGCCGTGCCGGTGGGACCATCGGCCTGGTAGGTGGGATTTTCGGTCCAGCCGGCCAGCGCGCCGCGTAATTGATTCATCACTTCGGGCGCGCTTTTGAACTCTAAACCCGTGCCGCTGGCCTCAAGCGCACAGCCCAGGCCGCTTTCGCCGCTGATGAAATCGGTGAACGGCGCGGCAAAAGACTGAACAAAGCCAACCGATGCGGCGGTTATCAAATCTTGGTTCAACTGGTTGCACACCGGGCGGGAAACAGGCTTGTAAGCCATCTGGCTCCACACCCCCTGCGCCGCGATAAGCTCCAGCGTGTACAGTTTTTGTTCCGGCTTGACATCGCAGGCCGAGATAGGCTGGTCTGGGGGACAATTGGCGTCGGGCGAAGGCTGCCAGCTTGAGCTTACCATTAGCCACTGGTCGTCTTTGGAGAAACTATAAACAACGCCCGTTGCGCCGCCGGCCAGCATACCTTCATCCGCCCACCCGTTGAGCGTGGGACGAAGCTGGTCAAGCGGAGTTTGCGCCTCGGCCCACTGCGCCCCGGTGGCGGAGGCCGTCAGCGCGCAGCCGACGCCGCCGCTCTTGCCGCCGTCGTTAAAGGCCTTGCTGGATTGGGCGAATTTGACGCCCAGGGCCTTTTCCGCCGCCGCACCAATGGCGGCGCAATCAGGCGCGGGCGCATAGGCCGGGTCCTGCGTTTGCGCGTTCAAGGTATAGCTGGCATTGCCGCGCGTCGGCCCGACGTCGATAAGATACTCGCCATCGGCGGGGACGATCCAAAAGCCGCTGGTAGTGTCCGTGCCTTCTTCAGTGCCGGGCCAGGGCGTTCCCTCCGACGTCTTGAGGGAGAACGCGGCATTGGATTCTAACGCCGTGAGCTGAACCTGCAACAGTTCACCTTGCATCAAGCTCAACGGGTAATAGTCGCGCTGGCCGCTGACGACGGTGCCCGTCACTTGCACTGTCATCGGCCCGACATCGAAACGAAGAGGTTGATTGCGCGCAATAATGGGGGGCGGTGCCAGTTGATACCAGAAATCGGCCAGATAGCCCTGGGGGTCTGCCTGGAAAATCTGGCGGATGATTTCCGCTTTTCCGGTATTGCACTTCCACTCGTACACGGTGGCGCGTCCGGTCACCACAGCCGGGATGTTATCGGCGGTCGGATTCGCCTGGCAAAAGTCTTCCATAGCCGAAGTGGGCGTCTTGGATAGGTCAGCTTTTTCCCCGCACGGCAAATTGGCGCCCACGTGGCAGACCCACACCTGGCCGTTCATGCAGCGCCACTCCATCGCCATTTGGATATCCGGCGGCATGTCGGGTGGAACGATACCTTGCTCTATCGCGTTTTGCGCAACAGAAGCGGGCAACTTGGGGCCATTGTAGCGCGCGTCCGGGGCGTCAATTGATCCCACCGCCGCGCAATAGGCAAAGGGATCATCCAATACCGCCGCCACAGTTGGCGGTGCGCTGGTTGCCGCGGGCGGCGGCTGGGAGATACTGGGGGGCGCCGGCGCAGAACACGCTCCAACGAACAAAACAATAAGTAGAAAAATAACCAGGGTTGATTTGATGGGGGTATACATAATTTGACTCCTTATCAAGTTATAGATTGTTCACTATCGGCCGTAGGGTGGGAATACCTTTTACGCTGTAATATTAATCGCTGGATTAAAAAAAGGGAAATTCTTGTTGTATAATAAAGTATCTTGGCTGGTTTGTCAGCCCCAATAATTGGGGGGGTTTTTAACTGGACACCGATTATGCTTAATTCAACGTTTTGCCGGATTAAGGCAATCAAAAATAACCAATTTTTGGTATACCGTTTCCTTCCATTTCTGATAAAATAATCACAGGGCCAGATAAAAATCCAAATTCATTTGATAACCACATAAATTCAAAACGTGCGGCAGGAGGTCATGCGATGACATCGAAATTAAACCGGCGTTCTATCGGGTGGGTTGTAGCGACTCTGGTTTTGCTGGTCGTGGTTGCAGCGGTCGGCTGGTTTGTCTTCAGGCCGGACAACGAGGCCATCTACATTGCCGTAGTTGGGCCAATCAGCGGGGAAGATGCCAGCTATGGCGAGGAGCAGATTCAAAGCGTGACGCTATGCATGGAAGAGATTAATCAACAAGGCGGCGTCAATGGCCGGCCGATAAAATTTATCACTTTTGATGACCAAAGCGACGAAGCGCAGGCTACCGCCGCCGCGCAACAGGCGGCTAAAAGCCAGGCTGTGGTGGTCATCGGCCACATTTTTAGTTTCACTTCGCTCAAGGGCGGCGAAGTTTACCGGCAAGCGAGCCTCCCGGCCATCACCGGCGCTTGTATTCGCCGTATACGACGACGCAAATCGATCATTGAAAGAATCACTAAAGAATCTGCATAAGCATGGCAAATGACCCACCAGGCGATGCAACTTTGTTTTTTGATGAGAGCGATGATTTCCTGGGTGATACGGGGTTCGCGGTTCTTCTTCCGTGACTTGTAGCGCCAGTAGAGTTGGAATAGCTCCCGATGCCATCGGATCAGGGTATCAGGTTGGACGATATGCAGGGCTTGTTGCCAGAATTGGGTGCAGCGAGCCAGCAGCACCAGGCGAAAACGGTCGCCATTGGTCAATTGGGGACGTTTGATCTGGCGGTTGAGCACGATGAGTTGTTGGCGGAGCCATCGCGTTTTCGGCGATGAGATCGGCCTTGCTGCGGGTCATATCTGTCAGCGAGGCAGCGACGAGCATAGTGGTGGTCGGCTTGACCCATTGTTTGATCCGGCTACCGAAGTTGTTGCAGAAAGTGAAAAGGGATGTGAGCATACGGAAATGGTCTCCCCGTATCTTGTCGATTTTTTCGCATGATACTTGATTTGGATCATATCAGCACATCAGAACCGGGCGGATGAGCTAAGTAGCCAAGACAGATGCGCTGGAGCCGAGGTAGGACGCAAGCGATGTTAGCCCTACGCAATGTCCTGCTCAGGGGTCGCCAAGACAATTGCCTCTTGACCATGCCGTTCACTTGATGGTATCATAGTCACGCCAGATCGCTTGCCTCTGGCTGGTTAACGGCAATGGTTGAAATACCCCTACTTTGCCCGTGGAAGTGAAGGCTGTACAGATCATAGATGATGCAAATCAGGGAGCATGATCGTGTTCTCCCATTATCACCGGAGATTGCCGTATGCAAAAGACCAACACCCTCATCCGCACAAAGCTGCACTGGCCCTTCACCCGGTCAGAGTTGGTCCCCCGGCCTCGGCTTCAAGCGCGGATCACCCAGGGGCTGCACGGCCCGCTGACGTTGATAACCGCCCCCGCCGGTTTTGGTAAGACCACCCTGGTGGCTTCTTGTGTCGCCGGTTGTGATATGCCGGTAGCCTGGCTGTCTCTGGATAAGAATGACAACCAGGCCGGACGCTTCCTGAGTTATCTGGTCACTGCCCTGCAAGAGGCTGATCATACGGTCGGCGGCGAAGCTGCCCAACTTGTAGCCGCGGCCCCACAAGCGCCCCCCGAAGCGATCCTGACCAGCCTCATCAACAACCTGGATGCCGCCGGCGGCGAGATGGCCCTGGTGTTGGACGACTACCAGTTTATCAGTAACCAAACTATCCACGAGGGCATGACTTTTTTGCTCGACCACTGTCCCCGAACCTTCCATCTGGTCATTGCCAGTCGCTCTGACCCTCCGCTTCCTTTAGCCCGCTTGCGAGCGCGCGGCCAGGTAATTGAAATCCGGGCCGCCGAGCTTGGCTTTACAGAGCCAGAAACGGCCCAGTTCCTGAACAAGGTTATGGGTCTCGGCCTGGATACCGGAGCGGTGGCGGTACTCAAAAAGCGTACGGAAGGCTGGATTGCCGGCTTGCAGATGGCGGCCCTTGCTTTGCAAGGCGCGCGCTCCATGCGCGATCGTGAAGATGTAACCGGGTTTATCAAAGGTTTCTCCGGCACCAATCGCTACATTCTGGACTATCTGTTGGAAGAGGTTTTGGCCGGCCAGCCGCAGGAAATCCGGCATTTTCTTCTGCATACCTCAATTCTGGAGCGCCTGACCGCCCCCCTGTGCGATGCTGTGCTGGCTGACGAGGAAGGATTTAAGAGCCAATCAGTCTCCATTCTGGAGTACCTGGAACGAGCCAATCTTTTCCTGGTTTCTCTGGATGATAAGCGGATCTGGTACCGTTATCATCACCTCTTTGCCGATCTGCTGCGCGCCCGGCTTCATCAGGCGGAACCTGATCGGGTTGTGCGACTCCTGACACGCGCCGCCGCATGGTGCGAGCAGCAGGGGCAGGTTGCCGACGCCGTGGCTTACGCGCTCGCCGCCCCAGACTATCACCGGGCCGCCGGCCTGATCGCCAAAAACTGGCACCACACGGTGAACAAAGGGGAGATCGAAACCGTCTGGTCTTGGCTGGAAGCCCTGCCCAAAGACGTGGTCAAGAGCAGCGCGCTGCTTAACCTGGCCTATTGCTGGGTGCTATGGTTTAGAAGCCGGGTTGACGCGATTGAGCCGCACCTGACCGATGCGGAGAACGCGCTAAACAAACAGGTTGAAAGATTGGGCGCGGATGACGCGGCCTACCCCGATTTACCCGCCCATCTCGCCGCTATGCGGTCAATCGTTGCCCGCTACGACAATAACTTTGAGGTCGCGATTGCCTTTGCCGAACGCGCTCTCTACCTGGCCCCCGAGAATTTGCCGTCGCCGGATAACGCCCTGCTGCGGACGGTGATTTTTATGGCGCTGGCGTCAGCCTATGACGGCGCAGGCGATCTGGAGAAAGCTGGCGATGCCTATGCCGAAACCATCCGCTGGAGCCGCCTAGGGGCAAATGCCGCCGGGGTGGCCGGCATGACTCACCGGCAGATCGGGATATTGTGGTTGCTGGGGCGTTTGCGGGCGGCGGACGAGGCGTGCCGGGCGGCCTTAAGCTACTTTGAGGAACAGGGAATGGCTCGCCTGCCGGTGGCCGGGATCCTGCACTTGAGGATGAGCGAAGTATACCTGGAGTGCAACAAACTGGAAGCCGCGGAAGCCCACCTGGCCCGGGGAATTGAACTGGGTAAGTGGAGCGGGCGTTTTGACGCAGCGCTGAACGCGGCGCCGGCGCTGGCGCGTCTGAGGCAAGCGCAAGGCGACGCCAACGGCGCGCTGGCAGCCGCGCAAGAGGCGGAAGCGGCGTTGGGCGAATCGCCATCCCCCTTGTGGCGAGCTGAACTGCTGGCGCTCAGGGCAAGGATACTGGTCCGGCAGGGAGCGCTGACTGAAGCCACACGATGCATTGAGGGGGCAGCACGCCTGGCGGAGCAAGATCGAGGATTGATCAGAGAGATGGTGAGGCTCGCCGGGGCCAGGGTAATGCTCGCTCAACGCAATCCCGACAAAGCCGTTGCGGAATTGACGCAAGCGCTCGCCGCGGCGGAAGAAAGCGGCCGGTTTGGCGCGGCGCTTGAATTGCGCATCCTGCGCAGCCTGGCCTTTCTGCGTCGGAGCGATACACCAAAAGCGCAGGCAGACCTTGAGCGCGCTCTGGCTTTGGCCGAGCCGGAAGGTTATGGGCGTATCTTTATTGACGAAGGCGGGCCTCTGCAAATGTTGCTTGCGCAGTGGCTGATCCATGCCGGCGCCGGCCCTTTAAAGGATTACGCCACCCGGCTGCTCTCCCAATTTGATGCCGAACCGCAGGCGGCCGCGCCAACCCCGGCCACCGGCGCTCTCCCGGTAAGCTATGGGGAGAGCCTTGTTGAACCACTGAGCCGGCGTGAGGTGGAAGTTCTCCAACTCATCGCCCTGGGCCAAACCAATCAGGAGATCGCCCGGCAGCTTATCATCTCTCCGGGCACCGTCAAAGCCCACACCGCCAGCATCTATCGCAAGCTCGATGTCGCCAACCGCACCGAGGCGGCGGCGCGCGCCCGGCAGTTTGGCATTCTTCCCTAAAAATTCCCCCATTCTGTAAATACCCCGGCGCGGTAAACGAGTTTACCGACCCCTAAACCCTGCAAATAAACCCTGGATATCCCGTTTGGCAGATGCGGGCTTCCTGGCCGTGTGCTAAATTATAGTCAGTACTCAGCAGGAGGCTGTTATGCCGGAATATTACGAGATCAAAATCAAAGGCCATTTAGACCAACGCTGGTCGGAATGGTTTGCAGATTTACAATTGACCCACCTGGCCGGCAATGAAACCTTGCTTTCCGGCCCGCTGCCCGACCAGGCCGCTCTCCACGGCCTGCTTGAGCGCATCCGCGATCTCAACCTGACCCTGGTCTCGGTTACTTGCGGCCATCCACCCGCCGGACCTTTAGACAAGGAATAATGCGGCGCGTTTTCCGGCGCTACCGTTTTGACTATTTTAAGTTTACATCAATGAAAGGAAACGACAATGAAAACCAACCAAACCTCAAAGACATTTGCTTGTGAGACCTGCGCCTTGAGGCAAAAGGCTGAAGCCAACCCCACATCCTTGATGGCGCGGCTGTGGCGCTGGCACACCGGCTGGTGCCCCGGCTGGAAAGCTTACCAGGCTCATCTGACTGAACAAGCAAAACCATAAGTAAAGGATTTTCTAATCGAAAGGAGAATATTATGACAACCATAAGAACTTTCATCAAAAAGCACCCGGTGTTGACCTACTTTGTCCTGGCGTTCGCTCTCTCATGGGGCAGCGTCATCCTCGTACTCGGCGGAATCCCGGGTCCCAGGACAGGCAACGAGGAACTGTTACCATTCGCTATGCTGGCGATGTATGTTGGCCCCAGCGTAGCAGGCGTTCTGTTGACCGGTCTTGTTTATGG
>JAFGDY010000132.1 GCA_016931895.1 Anaerolineae bacterium | reverse complement strand
TAGCCCCAACGGGGCTTTCCTATCCCAGTTGCCCCCCTCTGGGGGGCTTCCTAATGCCTCCCGCTATGCGGGAGGTTGATTACTTTTGGGCAATTTCTCAATAGTGGCTTGTGTTTGGCAAAAATGAGGAGGCATTATTAATTCTACCACAATTGTGGCCCTTGATTGTCTCAACTTGACCATAAGACCGGCCAATTCAGACGCAAACAGGAGCATACCCGGAAATTTTAGGAATTTAAGGATTTTAGGATTTTTAGGGTTTTGGGGTTTAGAGGCCCGTCCAACCACCGCCCGAATCACCCTTTAACCTTGCTTTGTAACTGGATTCCGTTTACTATAATGGGTAATGAAACGTTTAGGTCTTGACCCTCGGAGCCTGCCGGTCCAAATAATCTTGAGCTTCATAGCGTTGGTGGTGTTGACCGCTGTGGCGGTTGGCCTGCCCGCGATCTGGCTGATTCGTTATCAACTCCAACGCCAGGCCTGGGCCCAGGTGGAGCAGGGCAGCCGGGCGGCGCAGGCGCTCTATACGGCCAGGGGAAATGAATTGATTAGCCTGGCTACGCTCACCGCCGAGCGGCCCACGCTGCAAAAATTGCTGGAACAACAAGCACAGGCGCAACTGTCGGCTTATTTGCAGACTCTACAGGCGGGCGCCGGCCTGGACCTGGTGCTTGTTTGTGATTCAGAAAAACAGGCCCTGGGGGGGGCTAGACTAGCCATAGCCAACGAATTATGCGCCGTTGATATACCGGCCGGCCTTTATATCCAACCAGATATTGTTCCTCAACCCTGGCTTTTTGCCGCTCACCCTCTTGAAATTGCTGCCTCGCAGGGCCAGGTAATTGTGGGTATTGTTTTGAACAACAACTTTGCCGCGCAAATGTACTACCAGACCGGCCTGGAACATACGCTGCTGGTGGATGGTCAACCGGCAGCCACCAGCCTGGCCGGCCCCCAATCGGCCCGGACAGCCCGGCCCAATACGCCCGCCGGGGACGGGCAAAGTTTTTTTACCGGGGCCGACAACCAACCCTATTACGCGCTTGGGTTTCCTCTTTCTCCGCTCTGGCCGGAACAGGTCGCCGGACAACCCGGTCTGACCGCCGAGGTGTCGCTGGCCGTAACCAGCATTGCCGCCACCCAACAAAGTTTGGTGTGGACGCTGATTGGCAGCATGGTGGTTGTGGCGGCGGTGGGGTCTTTATTGGGCGTATTTTTGGCCCGGCAGATTAGCCGCCCGTTGGCTCGTTTAACCCAGGCCGCTACCGCCCTCAGTCAAGATGATCTTGACCCGCCACTTTCGCTTGTGGAGACGGGCGTGCGTGAAGTAACCCTGGTGGCGCAAGCCCTGGAAAACGCCCGGATTGATTTGCAACGCACGCTCATGGAATTGCGTCGGGAAAAGGGGTGGACCGACCACCTGCTGGAGGCCATTGTCGAAGGGATTGTGGCCCTTGACCATGAAGGCCGGATTGCTTTTTTCAGTCCGGGCGCGGAGCGGATCACGGGCTGGCAGCGGGCCGAGGTTTTGCAGCAGCCGGTGAATGAATTTTTCCGGCCCGTGGATATGGCTAAACCCTTTAGCGATTTCATTCCCCCCCCGGGGCGGCGGCAAAAAGTTACTGTTGAATTAGCCAACCACCGGCAGGCTACCCTGGCCATTACCGGCGCCCAACTTACCCCGCCGGGCACCGACGATGCCTGGACGGCCCTGGTTTTCCGCGACGTCAGCGAAGCGGAGACGATTCACCGGATTATGGGCCATTTTTTGGCCAACGTAGCCCACGAATTTCGCACGCCGCTTTCGGCCCTGGCCGCTTCGGCGGAACTGCTGTTGGACCAGGCCCCCGACCTGACGCCGGATGAATTGCAGGAGTTGTTGATTTCGCTGCACCTGGGCATTTTGGGGTTGCAAACGTTGGTGGATAATCTGCTGGAAAGCGCCAGCATTGAAGCCGGACGCTTTCAGGTGCATCCCCGTTCGGCCAACCTGGGCCACATCATCGCCGAGGCCATTCGCTCCATGCAGCCCCTGCTCGACAAACACGGCCAGCGCCTGGTGCTGGAATTGCCGGTAGCCATCCCCGTGGTGCGGGCCGACTCGCGGCGAACCATCCAGGTGTTGGTCAATCTGTTATCTAACGCCAGCAAATACGGCCCCGACGAAGCCGAAATCACGGTGAGCGTTTTGGTGAATCAGGGCTGGGTGCGGGTGGCGGTGGCCGACCAGGGGCAGGGTGTTTTACCCCAGCACCGCCAGGATTTATTTCGCCGCTTTGTGCATCTTGGCTCTGAGCGCGACCAAAGCCAGTATGGGGCCGGGTTGGGCTTGTCGGTGGTCAAGGCCATTGTCGAGGCCCAGGGCGGTCAAGTAGGCGTTGAAGACCGGCCCGGCGGCGGCATGGTTTTTTGGTTCACTTTAAACGTGGAGGGGGAATGATGAAAGCATTAGTAGTGGATGACGACCGCGTGCTGGCCGATGTGGTGGCTTTTACCCTGAGACGCGAGGGCTTTACCGTAACGCGGGCTTACGATGGTGAAGCCGCCTTACAACGTTGGGTTGAAGAACAGCCCGATTTGATTATCCTGGACGTCAACCTGCCTAAACTCGATGGATTTACCATTTGCCAGCGTATCCGCCAGGAAGCCGACACCCCCATTTTGCTGCTCACCGTGCGCGACGAAGAGGACGACATTGTGCGTGGCCTGGAACTGGGCGCCGACGATTACATCACCAAACCCTTTAGTCCTCGCCAGCTTGTGGCCAGGGCGCAGGCCGTGCTCCGGCGCGCCGGTAGAAAAATCGCCCCGGCCATCCGGCAAGTGGGCCGGTTAACGCTTGATCCCAGCCGCCGGGAAATTCGTCTGGGGCCAGACGGGGAGACCATTTCCCTGACCCCCCTGGAAAGTCAACTCTTGGATTATCTCATGCTCAACGTGGGCCACGTGCTCACCATTGAAGCCATCATTGAACACGTTTGGGGCGCCGAAGGCGGCGACCGGGATATGCTGCGCCAACTGGTGCATCGCCTGCGCGGAAAAATCACCCAGGCTACCCCTGACTCGCCGCCAAAACATCCCGGTCCAATTCCAGACGAGTCTGGCCGGCAGATTCCCCGTATTGAAACCATCCCCGGCCTGGGCTATGGCCTTAGTTTAGACTCTGAGTCGCCATCTTCTTGACGGTTGCTCCGGGAAAAATTGGTGAAAAATGCTGGAAATCACTATCCCCGGCTACAAAAAATTACAACTGGCTCACCTGGTTTTGGATTACAATGGCACCCTGGCCCGAGATGGGCAACTGCTGCCGGGGGTCAAAGAACGTTTAAATACCCTGTCAACGCAACTGGAAATCCACGTGATCACGGCAGATACCTTTGGCAATGTCCAGGCCGCCCTGGCCGGTGTTGCGACTGAATGTTTCATCCTCCCTCCCGACAGCCAGGATGTGGGCAAGCTTAAATACATAGAAAAATTGGGGCCGGAGGTAACTGTGTGCGTCGGCAACGGGCGAAACGACCGTTTGATGTTAGCCGAGGCTGCATTGGGCATTGCCGTTTTGCAAGAAGAGGGCGCCGCCGGGCAGGCGCTAATGGCGGCCCAGGTAGTGGCCGCCGATATTTGCGCCGCGCTGGATTTACTGCTTCACCCGTTGCGATTGGCAGCCACCCTGCGTTCTTAGTTCAATAGGCCACCTTGTGCCAACTGACCGGCTCATGACATGCCGCGCGTTTTTTTCAGGGGGCAACCAGCACGTTCACCTGGCCGCGGGGGATGGTCGGGGGTATCTCCGGGCCGGGCGCAATGGCGGCGCTGATGGTGTAGGTCCCACCTGCTTCCGGCGCGGTCCATTTGTAGTTGGGCTGGCGCAGGTCAACCATTTCTTCGGCCATCAAACCTCCCCCTTCATTCTGCACGCGCCAAACCACCACCTGCCGGCCTTCAACCGGTGGAATGACCAGGTCAAAAAAGTTGCGCAGCACGTCCCAGGTGCGGGCGTCGTTGTGGGGGGCCACTTGCAGGGTGACGCCCCGTAAATTGTATTGGGTGACCAATTGTAGTTTGCGGGCCATACTGGCGGCGTTTTCCAGGTATACCGTGTGTTGTACCTGGTTGTCGTCCAGGTAGGCATACCAGTAGATACCGCTGGCGTTATCAAATTGCAGCCCGGTAAAGGCCGGCGGGCCGGCCAGGGTAAACTCCACGGCCTGGCCGGGCGCAACCGTGTTCGCCCCGCCCACAATGGTGGCAACGCCTAACGGCTGAAGGGCTTGTTGATAGTTGATGGCGCGGGTTGTCTCCTGCGCCTGTTCAGTGCTGCGGGTGGAGAGCAGCAGTTGCAGTTTATACCGGCTCACCTGGCCGACGGCCCAGGCCAGCATTGTTTCTACGTGGCCGCCCGGCGTGTACGCCCTGGGATCGAATGGGACAGGCATCCTGATGACATCGGCAATGCGGTCCAAGGCCGGCCAATCGTAAGCGCCGGCGTCCCAGGTATCGGCGGCCACCTGGGCCGGCAGTTCCACCCGCACCGAAAGCTGTTTGTCGTTAGGCAGGGCTGCCCGCAGTTGGGCCAGGAAATCGGTGTAATCTTGTTTCAAATCGGGGCTGATGCCGCGATAGTCAATATCTATGCCCTGGTACGCATTTTGCTGTACCAGGGTGAGGATGGCCTGGATGTGCCGGCCGCGGGCGTTGGGGTCAACTAACAGGTTATTCACCAAATCTGAACGCACAGCGCCATCATCTTGCCAGTTGCGCAAGGTGGGAATGACCACCAAATAGGTATTTCGCGCTTCCGGCGGCAATTGCAGATTGTTGATAATGCCGCCCTCGCCGCCCAGGGATAGGCCCTGGGGGTGGATTTCAACCACGGTTTCTTTGACGTTATCCGGGATAACGGTGTCCGGCCCCAGGTCAACAGATAGATTAGGCTGGAGGGGGTGGGTTTGCATCACCACCACTGCCGGGGGCAGGTAATCCAGGTCAGCCTCAAGTATCTCCTGGTTCAATATTTTGCGGTGCGACAGCCACTGCCAGGTTTCGCCGGTCCAGGTGTATAAATCCAGGGTGCTGTAGGGTTCGGATTCGTTGGGGATGGGCACGCGGATGACGGCCGTTTGGGCCGCGCCGCCGCCGTGTTCAATTTGGTAAAAGGGGCTTTTCATCACCAGGTAGGGCGGGATACTTTGGGCCGCGGCCCGCAAGCTGTCGCCGGCCTCTCCCTGCAAAAATGAACTGCGCGGTATGGCGGTCAATTTTACCCACAAGGCGCGGCCAATTCCGCCGGGCGGGAAAAAGAGCGTGGTCCCATCAGGGTCTTGCGCCGCGCCGCCGTCGCGGCCAATTTTGGTGTAGTCAAAATAAATCAGGCCATTGGGAATAAGCAACAGCCCGGCCAGCAAAATTACACACAACAACGCCGCTATCACCATCCCCCCGGCCACCACTGCCTTGGCCAGGTGATTTCGGGGGCGAGTCTTGTTATCCGCCGGGGCAGCCGGTATGGTCGGATGGGCCGCCGAAGCGGACCTGGCGGCCACGGCCGCGGCAGACGCAGACAGAGGAGTTTTGGCCGGCAAAGGCTGGGCATAGGGTTGCGCCGCTTGCGCCTGATTTACCTCGTCGCCGAGGGCAAGGTCAAACGCGGCCAGCATCGCCGGGATGTCGGGGAAACGGTCGGCAGGCGCTTTGGCCAGGGCTTTGAGGATGACCCGCTCCAGGGCCGGGGGCAGGTTGGGGTTGAAGTGGCGGGGCGGGACGGGGGTGGCGTGAATTTGCTGCCAACAAACTTTATCGCGCGCGCTCCTTTCTGTTTCCGGCGCTCCCTCGCCGGCAAAGGGCGGACGCCCGGCGACCATTTCATACAGAACAATCCCCAGGGCGTAAATATCGGCCCGGTCATCCACATTTTGGCCCCGGCATTGTTCGGGCGACAGATAGGCGGGCGTGCCCGCTTCGGCGCCGGCCAGAGCAGCGGCCCGGCCCAACCCAAAGTCGGCTACCCGCACCCCGCCATCGGGCCGGAGGCGGATACCGGCCGGGGTTATGGCCTGGTGGGCCAGGTTTTGTTGGTGGGCGTAATGCAGGGCCGCGCACGTCTGTTGAAAAATATTGTTCACTTCGGCCAGGGGTAAGGGGCCGTCGGCTTTAAGGAGGCGGCGACTCAGGGGCGCGTCCTCGGCGTGATCCGTTACCCAAAAGGCCAGGTCTTCGGTTTGTTGGAATTCATAAAAGCGGACGATATTTGGGTGCGCCAGGGCGGCCAGCTTTCCGGCCTCCTGGTCAAGATAACGCAGAAAGGTTTGATTTTGCGCCAGATCGGGGTGGATTATTTTGATGGTAACGGGGCGAGCGCGCCGGAGATCGTAAGCCTGGTAAGCCTCGGCGAGGCCGGTCAGGCCCAGGTAAGCATCCAGGCGATATTGTTGGTTCAGGGTTTGTCCGATCAAATTGGTCAATTCATTTCTCCAAACTCAGGTGTGATATTCGGCGTTGATCTCAATATATTTGTAAGATAAGTCGCAAGTCCACACGGTGGCTTTGGCTTGACCCACGCCCAGGTCGGCCACAAGTTGTATCTCGTCGTGGTGGGCTAACCACTTGCCGGCCGCGGCGGGGTCAAACGCCAGCGGCTCGCCGGAGGCCACCAATTGAAAGTGGCCCAATTGTAGGGCAGTGCGGGCGGGGTCAACGCTGGCCCCGCTGCGGCCAATGGCGGCCAGGGCGCGGCCCCAGTTGGGATCGTTGCCAAACAGGGCCGTTTTCATCAGGGGGGAGGTGGCAATTGTTTTGGCGGCGGTCTCGGCCTCGGCCTCGTTGGCCGCGCCGCGCACGGTAATTTCTACCAGTTTGGTGGCTCCCTCGCCGTCGCGGGCAATGGCTTTGGCCAGGCGCGTGCAAAGTTCGGTGAGAGCGCCCACAAACGTATTGAATTCAGCCGAGGGGCGGTTTGGGGCATAAGTGATGGGCGAGTGGTTGGCTGCGCCCGAAGCCAGAGTCACAACGGTGTCATTGGTGCTGGTATCGCCGTCTACCGTGACCCGGTTGAAGGTGCGGGCCGTTGCCTGTTTGAGGGCCGCCTTCAACGCCGGCGGCTCAATGACGGCATCGGTGACAATCACCCCCAGCAGCGTGCCCATATTCGGATGGATCATGCCACTGCCCTTGGCCATGCCCCCGATGTTGACCGTTTGCCCTTGAAGGGTGATTTGGGCAAAAGCTTCTTTGGACGCCAGGTCGGTGGTCATAATGGCCTGCGCTGCCGCATGTCCCTGCGCTCCGGCCGGGGTTAAAATGGCTTCGGCGGCAGCGCGAATTCCCTTTTCAATTTTAGCCATTGGCATTTGGTGGCCGATAATGCCGGTGCTCATCACCAAAACGCTATCGGGGGGCAGGCCGCAGGCTGTTTCGGTCAAGCGGGCCATGTGTTCGGCGTCGCGCAAACCCTGCCCGCCGGTAATGGCGTTGGCATTGCCCGCATTGATAATCACGGCCTGTAACGTTTGGGTACGTTGCAATAGGGCCATATCATACAAAACCGGCGCGGCTTTAAAAGCATTGCCGGTGAAAACGGCCGCCGCCGGGCCGGGGCGGTCGGCCAAAACCAGGGCCAGGTCGGGCTGGCCGGATTGTTTTAAGCCGCAGGTCACGCCGATAGCCCGGAAACCGGCCACGCGCGTAAGGGGCGATGTTGCTTCTGTCATTTTTTTAACACTCCATCCTCAAATTTTTTGTTAAATTCTTGGCTCGTGATATAGAACCTCACCGGCGCAAACTGCCCAAAGTTTAATCCACACGAAGGGGGAACGCAAGTATCGCGTTGCCGGAATTGGCCCTCTCAATTCAATGAGTGTTTGCTCCCCCTCTCTATCCATGCTACAATTTAAAGCCGTTAGCTTAAAATAGAGGCCGTTTATGCAAACCATCACCAAAATCATTACTACCTCCATTGTCGCGCTGGTTATTTTTGGCGCCGGCGCAGGCAGCGGCTACGTGCTGCGCGATTTTATAGTAAACGACCAGCCCACCGAGGCTGAAGCCGAAGATTTTTCGCTGTATTGGGAAGTATGGCATCACATTGAAAACCAATTTTACGGCGAAGTTCCAGAAGACCCCACCTCAACTTATGGGGCCATCAAAGGCGCGCTGGCCACCTTGAATGATCCCTACACCCTTTTTATTGAGCCGGAACCGGCGGCCAAAGAAAAGGCCCAGTTAGAGGGTCAATTTGGCGGAATTGGGGCGTACGTGCGCCAGGATGAACAAGGCCGGATCATCCTTGAGCCAATGCGCGACCAGGCGGCGGAACGGGCCGGGCTGCAAAACGGCGATATTCTTATTGCCGTAGATGGCACGGCCCTTACCCCGGAAATGACCATAGACAACGTGGTGTCCATGATCCGGGGTGAGGTGGGCACGGAAGTGGTGCTGACCGTTGAACGAGCCGGCGTTGACGGGCCAATTGACCTCACGATTGAACGGGCCATCGTTGAAACCCCCAGCGCGCACTGGCGCATTTTGGAAGAAGCCCCCACGCTTGGTTATATTCAACTGACCGCCTTTACCGAGCGCAGTAATCAGGAATTAAAGCAAGCTTTTGAGGAGTTGTCCACTCAAGGCGCCGAGGCCTACATTTTGGATTTACGAAACAACGGCGGGGGTCTGCTAGATGCAGCCGTGGATGTAGCCAGCCAATTTTTGCGCCAGGGGGTAGTGCTGCGCGAGGACCGTAAAAGTGAAGGCGAGCGCGTGTACGAGGTCCGTGGCGGCGGCAACGCCCTAGATCAACCCCTGGTGGTCTTGGTCAATGGCGGCACAGCCAGCGCCAGCGAGATTGTGGCCGGGGCGTTGCAAGATTATGAACGGGCTACCCTGATTGGTGAAAAAACCTTTGGCAAAGGCAGTGTCCAGTTGATTTATGAATTGTCCGACGACTCCCGCCTGCACGTGACCGTGGCCAAGTGGTTTACGCCCAACAACAACGTGATTGACGCCGCCGGCTTGGCGCCTGATATAGAGGTCCTGTTCACCGAAGAAGACCATCTTAACCAGCGCGACCCCCAACTGGCACGGGCGATTAGTTTTTTAACGGAAGGCGAATAAGGATAAGGTTTGATGAAACGATTAGGGAAACTTTTGTTACTGCTGGTGCTGGTGGGTTTGGTAACCGCCGGTTCCTTTGTGGCCGGAATGATTTTTTACGCCAACTTCTATGGATCGGGTTGGGTTGTCTCATCAGAAACAGCTCTGCCTTTGTCCGGGGGCAGTGGGCCGGGCCAGCCGGCAGAGATGAAGCCGGATAACATTCCCCCGGAGTTTGCCACCTTTTGGGAAGCTTGGTCTTTTTTGAACGAGCAATTTTATGGGGAAATTCCGCCGGATAACGAGCGCGTTTATGGGGCTATTCGGGGCATGGTCAATTCTTTTGGCGACCCGCATACCGGCTTTATTGACCCCATTCGGGCGGCCGTTTTTAGTGAAGACATCACCGGCAGCTTTGAAGGCATTGGCGCCACCATTCGGATGGATGAGTTTGGCCGCTTGATTGTGGCCGATCCCATGCCCGGTCGCCCGGCGTTTGAGGCCGGGCTTCGTCCCGACGATGTTATCATTGAAGTGGACGGCCAATCTCTTGAGGGGTTGAGCCTGTATGAAGCCGTGCTGCTCATTCGCGGCCCGGCCGGTTCAACCGTGGCGCTCACCATTTTCCGTGAGGGTGAACGCGAGCCTTTTGAAGTGCCCATTGTGCGGGCCACCATTGAAATAGAGGTGGTTGAGTGGGAGTTTATAGAGCCGTCTATTGGCTACGTGCGCCTGACCCAATTCAGCAAAGGCGCTTCCGGCAAAGTGGCCGAGGCCCTTGGATCCCTGTTTGACCAGGGCGCAACGGCCATTATCTTTGACGTGCGCAGCAATCCGGGCGGCCTGCTCTCGGAGGCCGTGGACGTTAGCGCCCTGTTTTTGGAAGAAGGCACGGTGGTGATTGAAAAGTTAAAGGGCGACGAGGAAAGAAAGTTTGATGCCAGAGGAGGCCGGCACGTAGCCGTTGAGTCGCCCCTGGTGGTGCTGATTAACGGCGGCAGCGCCAGCGCCAGCGAGATTGTGGCCGGCGCCATCCAGGATTACGGCCGGGGCACGCTCATTGGCGAGCAGACCTTTGGCAAAGGGTCCGTGCAGTTGCCACACACCCTATCTGATGGTTCTGAATTGCGGGTGACTGTGGCCGAGTGGTTGACCCCCTTCCGCCGGCAAATTCACGGCGAAGGCATAGCGCCTGATTTTGAAGTGGAAATGACCATTGAAGATATTGAGCAGGAACGCGACCCCCAATTAGACCGGGCCGTTGAATTTTTACGCAATGAAGTGATTGCCGAAAATGAGTGAACCCGTTAAAGTTATTGCAGCCAATCGCAAAGCGCGCCACGACTATCTCATCGAAGACACCTTTGAAGCGGGCCTGGTGTTAACCGGCAGCGAGATCAAGTCCATTCGCGCCGGGCAGGTCAATTTAAGAGATAGTTACGCCACCATCCGCGAAGGCGAGTTGTGGTTGATCAACACCCACATTGCGCCTTACAAGCAAGCCAGCCAGCAAAACCACGAACCCCGGCGTGACCGCAAATTGCTCATGCATCGCCGCGAGATCAACCGGTTGACCGGCAAGTTGCAGGAAAAGGGCCTGACCCTGGTGCCGCTGCAAATTTACCTGAAAAACAGCCGGGCCAAAGTGCAATTGGGACTGGCTCGCGGCAAAAAGCTGCACGATAAACGGCAGGCCATGCGTGATCGCACCGACCGCCGCCAGATGGACCGCGCCCTGGGCCGCCGTCAAAAAGGTTGGTAAATTAAATTTATACTGAGATTAGTTTGAAACCATTACTTTCAGTAGCAATGGCGGATATGTCATTTCGACCGAAGGGAGAAATCTCCTTGAAACCGTACCTTTAGAAGGAGATTTCTCGGCCTATGGCCTCGAAATGACATTCAGCTTGTCGCTTAACAAAAGTATTGGTTCCATT